>JAMPKV010000013.1 GCA_039962225.1 Microcoleus sp. AS-A8 | reverse complement strand
GTGGGCTGTTTTAAAGACATGGATGAAACAGAGATTAAAAGAATTTCAAACTGTCAGAGAATGCGTGGATGCTGCCTTTAAAAATTGTCCTAACGTATGCGCGTAGCGCTATAGGAAGCTAATCCCATAAGTTAGGAAGCTCATCCAATGTCAGCCTTTATTGCTATCATTATTTTGTCGCAGGGCCCCCTAAGAGCCAAGCAGTGCTTTTCTCGGATGAAGAGGATACCCTACACCTTTAAGAGTCTCTTTGCTAAACACCGACTCCTAAATATTTTTCAATCCTACTGCGGATCGAGGCGCAACACTGCCATAAACGCTTCCTGGGGGACATCCACAGTACCAACGGATTTCATCCGCTTTTTCCCTTTTGCCTGTTTCTGAAGCAGTTTCTTCTTCCGGCTGATGTCGCCGCCATAACACTTGGCGAGTACGTCTTTGCGTAAAGCTGGGATGTGTTCACTGGCTATCACGCGACTGCCAATGGATGCTTGCAGGGGAATCTTGAATTGGTGACGGGGAATCAGCTCTTTCAATTTTTCCACCAAGGAGCGACCCACATTGTAAGCTTTGTCTCGGTGAACAATCATTGCCAAAGAATCAACAGGGTCACCATTAATCAGAACATCTAACTTAACGAGTGTGTTTTCTCGGTAGCCGATGAGATGATACTCCATGCTGGCGTAGCCGCGAGAACGGGACTTCAACTGGTCAAAAAAGTCGGTTACGACTTCTGCCAAAGGCAACTCATAGACTAACGTCGTTCGCCCTTGGGTGAGATATTTCATGTCCTTAAACACCCCACGTCGATTTTGACACAGTTCCATCAGGGTGCCGACATAGGCTTCTGGAGTAATCATCTCCACCTTGACATAGGGTTCAGCAATGCTTTCCCGTTCGTTGGGGGCCGGTAGCTTACTAGGATTATCAATCTCGAAGACTTCGCTTTTGTTAGTGGTGACTTGATACACCACAGACGGCGCGGTGATAATTAAATCCAGATCGTATTCTCGCTCCAGCCGTTCTTGAACGATTTCCATGTGCAGCAAGCCCAAAAAGCCACAGCGGAAGCCAAAACCCATGGCGCTGGAGGTTTCAGGCTCGTAGTGCAGTGCTGCATCATTCAGCTTCAGCTTCTCTAAGGCATCTCGCAAATCTTCATACTGATCCGCATCGATGGGGAATAAGCCGCAAAATACCATCGGCTTGGCTTCGGCATAACCGGGCAAGGGAGTCTGTGCGGGTTTGGCGGCTAGGGTAATCGTATCACCGACACGGGCGTCTTCTACAGCTTTAATGGCTGCTGCGAGGTAACCCACTTCACCGGCATGAAGTTCATCCACTTGGATTTGGGTGGGGGAAAGAATACCGAGTTCATCAATTTCGTACTCTTTGTGGGAGGCCATCAAACGGACTTTGTCGCCTTTTTTGACCGTTCCATCCACAACCCGGAAATAAACGACCACACCCCGGTAAGGGTCATAGTAGCTGTCAAAAATTAATGCACGTAGGGGTTGGTCTACCGTATCCTGGGGAGGGGGGACTAAATGAACGATGGATTCTAAGATTTCATGAATTCCTATGCCTTCCTTTGCCGAAGCCTTGATTGCCCCGCTACAATCAAGACCAATGATCTCTTCGATTTCGCTCTTAACTCGTTCGGGTTCGGCTCCGGGTAAGTCGATTTTATTCAGAACCGGAATAATTTCTAGGTCATGCTCCAGTGCTAAGTAAACATTAGCCAGAGTCTGTGCCTCAACGCCCTGAGATGCATCTACAACCAACAGCGCTCCTTCACAGGCAACGAGAGATCGCGATACCTCATAAGAAAAATCGACGTGACCGGGTGTATCGATGAGATTGAGAACGTATTGCTCGCCATCGCTGGCTGTATAGTTCATCCGTGCGGCTTGTAGCTTAATCGTAATGCCCCGTTCCCGTTCCAAGTCCATATTGTCTAGGAACTGTTCCTTCATCTGTCGCGCATCGACTGTGCCCGTCGTCTGTAGCAAGCGATCAGCTAAAGTGGATTTCCCATGATCGATATGGGCGATGATTGAAAAGTTACGAATGCGAGAGACAGGAACGTCAGTCATATCAGGGTGACAACAAGAAAGGGCTGTAAAATTCAATAGCGCTTAACTTATTTTAATGTTTTTGCCTAGAAAATCGGGAGATACCCCTACTGGGGAATGACTTATAGGCTTCATTAAAGATAGCCTTCTGGCGGGTGAAGAATCGAAAGACGGCGAATTGATAGTTATCGTAAAATGTTTATTAGGGAACCTAACACTGAGCTTATGAACGATCATGTCGTACATAGAGAGCATTCAACTGACAAAGAAGAAATCTCTATTCATTTGGATTCAGAGCTATTAGACCAAATCAATCACCTAACCAATGATCCGAGTCGGGTCATTGAAACAGCAATTCGTCAGTGGCTAAGAGGTGAGCGGGAACGGGATGACGAACTGACCCGTGCCTTAGACCGCAATCCGCCCGTACCGCCACGAGGCGAATGGAATGATTGAGGTAAAACCCGTATCGGCTGTTGCTTTAAGGCCAAGTCTTTAAAGTTTGAGCTACGCCCCGTTACCTTTCGGTCGCATCGCTCCAGCCAATCATTTTTTTTGTCAACTCGCAGTTTCCAGGTCTTTTCTGATGACTGCTCCTATTAATCTACAACATCCTCTTTCTGGGTATACCGATATGGAATCTGCTACTGCACCAAGCAAATCGAGCTTTTTGCAGGGGTTAGGGTCCGAACTTGTGTTTACTCAGGATGCATCTGGTCAGTACCACTCATTTTATTGGCAAGGCGCTGAGCGCTATGGTCTGACAAACGAGCAAGTGCTTGGGCTTCCCCTGCGTGAAACATTTCATCCGATCGCGGCTGACGCATACCTAGAACAAATTCAGCGAATTCTGGAGCAACGAACTCCTGAACGTTGTATCCATTCGTTGGCCTACAAGGACCAACTTTTACCGTTTGAGTTGGTGATTACCCCCATTTTGCAAGCCGATGGCAAAGCCACAAGGGTGCTAGTCATGGGACATCTGTTGCCTGAAGCATCGGTACAGAAAGTCATTGACTCTTTTGTTCCTCTAAGTTTAGACCCCAACTCTAAGCTTCTGACTCAGATTGCCCGGAAAATCCGTCGTACCCTCGATCTGGACACAATTTGGCAAGAAACGGTAAAAAGTCTGGGGAAGGCGCTTCAAGTGAGCCACTGCATGATTTGCTCCTACAAACCAGACGATCCAGAAGTCCGGATCAAGGCAGAATACTTTCAAGACTCGCGTCGGTCAAACGTGGGGAAAAAGCTGGATTTGGCCTCGGAACCCTCGCTGAGACAAGCGCTGTTTAGTCACGAACCCGTAGTGGTTGAGCAAGCCACAACCTCAGAATGCCAAAAGCAGTCCGTGTTAGTCGTTTCCACTACCTATACAGACCAACCCAATGGTTTGATTAAACTACAACAGTGCGATCGCCACCGCATCTGGAGCGAGGCAGAAATCGAATTGGTGCGAGAACTGGCTGAACAAGTCGGAACTGCGATCGCTCATGCCACCCTCTATAAAGAATTAGAAGAAGCTCGCGAACAAGCAGAAGCAGTTTCTCGACTCAAAAGCCAATTTCTTGCAAACACCACCCACGAGTTGCGAACCCCTCTCAATGGCATTATCTGTAGCCTTAAACTGATCATTGACGGCATGGTAGATACACCTGAGGAACAGGCGTCATTTATGGATGACGCCCATCGCTCAGCGCTGCATCTATTAGATATCATCAACGATATCTTAGATATCGCCAAAATTGAAGCCGGTAAAATGGAGCTGGAATTAGGCCAAGTTAAGCTCCATGAACTGCTGGATAATGTTCGAGATTTTACTCAGAATCAAGCACAACAAAAGAACCTCAGTTTCAATATCGAGCTACCCAATACTCGTGATGAAATCATTGTGTACGGAAACTATCAGCGGCTCCTGCAAATTCTCTTAAACTTGACTGGCAATGCGATCAAATTTACCCCCGAAGGTTGGGTAACTATTAGTGCTGAAGTCCTCAAGAAAAAAGTATCGTTTAAAGACCAAGAATTCCCCGGTATGGTCAAGATTCGAGTCGCTGATACTGGGATTGGTGTTTCTCTAGACAAGCAAGACAAGCTATTTCAGGCTTTCAGTCAGGTGGATGGCGAACGCACTCGTCAATATGGCGGCACAGGTTTAGGTCTGACGATTTCTCAACGACTAGTGGAAACGATGGGAGGTGTTGTCAATTTTTACAGTATGGGTGAAGGATTAGGGTCAACCGTTACCTTTACGGTGCCACTTTATCAGGAACCCATGATGATTGCCAACCAGTCGAGTGCGTCTTGAGCTACTGGAAAATAGCACAAGAAGTCAAAAGTCAACCTTCAAAAGTCCAATCCCCAATTTCTTTGGCGTGCGGCAATTTTTGGCTGAGCAGTTCAATACTCAGTAAACATTCCTAAACTAGAGAGTGTTGATTGATATTAAGAATTTATGACAGAGCAAACCAGCGCTCGTGAGTTGTTTCAAGCCGCCTACGAAAACCGCTACACCTGGGACGCCAACTTCCCCGGTTACCGTGCGGATATCGAAATTAAGCAGGGTGATGAAGTCTACCAGGGGGAAGTTCGCATTAATGGCGACCTCACGGTAGAAGTCACTGGCATTGAAGACGAAAAAGTTCAAGAAAGCGTTTACAACCAAATGCGGGATATTGTTACCCACCGCAAGCGATCGCAGTTTGAGAAGGCTCACGGGAAGAACGAGTTTAGTCTGGGTGAAGCAGACGCTACTGGTGCTGTAGAAATCCTGGTCAAGGGTGATGCCATGGGGTCGAACTACAAAGTCCGAGGTACCGAAATTTGCCAGGTGAGCCGGGTGATGGGGCCGATGGCGTTTACGATTAATACCAACGAAAGCTTAGATACCGGGGAAGGCTATGTTTCAACAGGCTACAACGCCATCTTCCGAGAGGCTAAGACGGGCAATCTCAAGACCAAACGAGAGTTTGAGGAGAGCTATGAGAAAGTCGGCAATTATTATGTTATGACGCGCCAAGTCGTTCACGCGATCGATGGAGAAAACCGGCTCACTACCGAGTTCAGTTTTTCTAATATCAAACTCCTCGAACCCGTAGCGGTTTAATCCTGAGCGATTCGCTATTATCTTTCAGTGATTAGCTAGCTGATTAAGCTGGTAGAGAAGACAACCAATCTCAACGATTAGTTCTTCCGATGTACCAGACAACTAAGCTAATTGCTGAAAGCTAGTCTTTCTGCTCTACTCAAGGAAGCTAGGATGAAGATAGCTGCGATTCAAGCAAAAAATCACAAAGGATGAACAATTATGTCCCCAACAATGGCGCTAACTCCTGAGAACGTCGAAACAGTTTTGGATGACTTGCGTCCCTACTTGATGGCTGATGGTGGCAATGTCGAGCTTGTTGAGTTAGATGGCCCCATTGTTAGACTTCGGCTTCAAGGTGCCTGCGGGTCTTGCCCCAGCTCAACCATGACCCTGAGAATGGGGATTGAGCGGCGCTTACGCGAATTCATCCCAGAAATTGCTGAAGTTGAGCAAGTCATGTAGCCGTTTTGAGTTAAAAGTTAAGAGTTAAGACGGGGAGGACTGTAGTGATCTCCCCTAACTCTTGACTCACACGTCTCATCCGACTCAAAACGCATGTCTCATCCCTTATACGTCGCTTTTATCTGGCATCAGCACCAACCCCTGTACAAATGTCGTGATAGTGGTTCTGTTGCTCTAGGGCAATATCGTCTACCGTGGGTGCGATTACATGGTACGAAAGACTACTTAGATTTAGTGCTACTTTTAGAGCGCTATCCCAAGCTGCATCAGACAGTGAACTTGGTTCCATCGCTGATTTTGCAGCTCGAAGATTATGTCGCGGGTAAAGCGTTCGACCCCTATCTGGAAGTCGCTTTGACGCCCAGCGAACAGCTCAACGCCGAACAGAAGCAATTTATCATCGAGCATTTTTTTGATGGCAATCACCACACCCTGATTGACCCCCATCCCCGCTACCGGGAACTGTACGGGTTACGACAGGACAAAGGACGGGAATGGTGTTTGGATAATTGGACGCTCGCAGATTTTAGTGACTTGCTGGCGTGGCACAATCTAGCCTGGATTGACCCTCTGTTTTGGGATGACCCAGAGATTGAGGGATGGTTAAAGCAGGGGCGGAATTTCACCTTAAGCGATCGCCAACGCATTTTCTCGAAGCAGAGAGAAATTATCGGTCGGATTATTCCCCAGCACCGGAAAATGCAGGATGCCGGTCAGCTAGAAGTGACCACAACCCCCTACACCCACCCCATTTTGCCCCTACTGGCAGATACAAATGCAGGGCGTCGGGCTGTACCCCAGATGAACTTGCCGCAACATCGCTTTCAGTGGGAAGAAGATATTCCTCGTCACCTGAAGAAATCGTGGACGATGTATCAAGACCGCTTTGGTCGAACGCCGCGTGGGTTGTGGCCGAGTGAGCAGTCTGTTAGTCCTGAGATTTTACCTTATATTGCTCAGCAAGGGTTTGAGTGGATTTGCTCCGATGAGGCGGTGTTGGGGTGTACACTGAAGCACTTTTTCCATCGGGATGAGGCGGGGAATGTTTTAGACCCGGAAGTTTTGTACCGTCCCTATCGCCTGGAAACGCCTTATGGCCCTCTGGCGATCGTGTTCCGAGACCATCGCTTATCCGATTTAATTGGCTTTACCTATGGAACGATGGATGCGAAGCAGGCTTCTAGTAATTTGGTGGGACATTTAGAAGCGATTTCTCGTTCCCTAAAATCTCGGCAACATGAAGGTGGCACCTCCTTAGAAAACCCTTGGTTGGTCACCATTGCTCTAGATGGGGAAAATTGCTGGGAGTACTACTACAAAGACGGCATCCCTTTCCTCGAATCCCTTTATCAGACCCTGAGCGACCATTCAGATATCAAACTGGTAACGGTGAGTGAATTTATCGAACAATTCCCAGCCACCGAAATTATTCCATCTGAGCAACTCCACAGTGGTTCCTGGGTGGATGGTAGCTTCACAACGTGGATTGGAGACCCTGCCAAAAATCGAGCTTGGGACTTGCTGGCAGAAGCACGGCAAGTCTTAGCGAATCATCCAGAAGCGACGGAAGAAAATAACCCAGAAGTTTGGGAAGCGTTGTATGCGGCGGAAGGTTCGGATTGGTTCTGGTGGTTTGGTGAGGGTCATTCCTCCAACCACGATGCCATATTCGACCAGTTATTTCGGGAACATGTGAGCGCCATTTACACCAGCTTGAATGAGCCGATTCCTCCCAGTCTCAAAAAAGAGGTAGAAATCCACGAAATCCGGGGAGATCATGAACCCGAAAGCTTCATTCACCCTGTCATCAATGGCAAGGGAGATGAGCAGGATTGGGATAAAGCGGGTCGTCTGGAGATTGGGGGCGCACGAGGCACCATGCACCGTAGTAGTGCGGTTCAGCGCCTGTGGTACGGAGTTGACCACCTCAACTTTTACCTGCGTGTTGACTTCAAAAGTGGGATGCAACCGGGTAAGGACATTCCCTCAGAATTACACCTGTTGTGGTTCTATCCCGATCAAATTATGCACAACAGTCCTGCACCGATCGCAGAACTTCCCGAAGAAGCACCGTTGAACTATCTGTTCCACCACCATCTAGGAATTAATTTACAAACGGCCTCAACTTGGTTTGAGGAAGCTGGAGAGCATCTGCTTTGGCATCCCAGAGCCAGTCGTGCTCAAGCTGCATTTGAGCAGTGCTTGGAGGTGGCAGTGCCTTGGGCCGATTTACAAATTAGCCCCGATTATCCGATACGGCTGATTTTAGTTTTTGCCGATAATGGGATTTACCGTACTTATGTACCGGAGAATGCTTTGGTTCCCATTACGGTACCGTAGAAGCACACTCTAATTCTCGCGCTAAAGCGCATCAATAATGATTGAAGTATGAAGGTTGAATTATAAACATAACAACTTGTCTACCAGGGGTTTACCTGAGAAAGTAAAAATTCATCTTTCATACTTCATCTTCACTATTTTGTTAAAAGGTATGACTTCATCAAAATCAAACCGGAAATCGTCTAATTCTCAATCCTCTAGCGATAGCCCAAAAGGCGATGCCACAGGCAATCGTGTTGTTTATCAAGAGTTTGGTTCTGGAAGTAAGCCTGCTGCCACTGAGCGAGCCGTTCAAGAACTACCTCCCAATCAGCAAGATTTGAGAGTACAAGCTTCCCGTAAGGGGCGTAAGGGAAAAACGGTAACAGTCATTAGTGGATTTCAAGCCACCCCCGAAACGTTAACTAAGTTATTAAAGCAACTCAAAACCCAGTGTGGGAGTGGGGGCGCGGTGAAGGATAATACTCTAGAAATTCAGGGTGACCATACTCAGAAACTCGTTCCACTGCTGATTCAAATGGGTTATAAAGCAAAAATTAGTGGTGGCTAAGGGGTTGAAAAGTTGCGGTTAATGATAATAGGAATTTTCTACCTCCGTCGGTGAATAGTTTATCTTGATCTCTTACTTCGTAGAGGTAGGTTTGTGTCAAGAAATAGAAAAGGTAGGATATTCACGATAAACTTTCAAGCAAGAATTCATAGTGAGTTGCTGTCTCACGTAGAATTTAACAAACCACTCCAGACACAGAGGACTCTGAGGTAAGAAAAAGAGAGAGTTATAGGTTTGAATGCATCTTGGTATCAGAACTTATTAATACTCTTTTCGCGGTGATTAACCCATCCTTTTTTGCAACAACTTCTTCGCCTTCATCACTTCTGACTCAGTTGGAGCATAGTACTGTTGATAATGGTAGTAAGATTGGGTGGTATAGCCCTTGACACCGTTAGCTACCACACCTAAAACAGTAGCGTTAGAAATTCTCAGCCGATCTAAGGATTGCATCATCATTGACCGATCCGTTTTCCCCAATCCTCCAACCATGACAACGCCATTGGTATGAGCGGCTAACAGTTGACCATCAGCTAGTCCTAGTACAGGTGGTGTATCGTAAATCACAAGGTCAAAAACGGCATGAAATTGCTCCATCAGATACAGCATTTTCTTAGAAGATAGGAGTCGAGTGGGGTCAGGTGGAAGCTGACCGGCGGTTAAGACATACAGGTGATCCCACATCGGTAATCGCTGGATGGCTTGTTTAGCCGTGCATCCAGTAGCAATCACATTACTCAGGCCAATGTGGTTGTCTAAACCCAAAACTTTATGTACCTGAGGCAACCGCAAGTCAGCATCGACCAATAGTACCCGTTGGCCCATTGCCGCCGCCGCTTGAGCGAGGTGAACGGAAACGGTCGATTTGCCATCTCCTGGTGTTGCCGAGCTAATCACTATGGAGTGGATGGGTGTATCACTACCCAGAAAGCGGATATTGGTATGCAGAGAACGGAAAGATTCTAAAAAAGGCGAGGCTTTATACCATTGGGGCTGGCGGCGATTACCCTTTTTGGGTACGGCATCTTCTGGCTCTGGCATTTTATCAGCCAAAGTAGCCGCAGGCATGATTTCTTTGATTTGTTTGCTGTAGGGAATGACACCCAGCAGTGGGAGTTTGGTGCGGTCTTTGAGTTCATCGGGAGAGTGGAAAACATTGTCTAAACGTTCGACCATTAAGGCAACAACCGTGCCCAATAATAAACCCGCGATCGCACCTAAAATCAGGTTCCGCTCATTATTAGGAGAAACCGGAAATTTAGGTACTTCCGGTTTTAAAATGATTTCCCAAGGCAGAGATTTCTGTGCGACTTCAATTTGCAATCCCTCCCGAACGCCCAGAAAGCGATTTAAGCTCTCCGTCGCCACATTTAGTTCTCGTTGTAAATCGGTGTATTGGCGAGCAATCACCGGCATTTGTCTAACTTGCTGGTTTAACAGGCGTTCGGCTTGGGCGATCGCCTTTTGCCGCATTTGCAAAACTTGAATTTGGTTAGCGGCATCTACCAGTTGCTGTGACAGTTGGTTACGAATCGAACTGGGTGAATCATTGGTGACACCGGCCTGTTGTAGATTCGTCCCGATTACTTTTTGGGATTCTTGTTCTAGCAGAGGTAGGAGATTGCGCTGTTGGTCGCGTAGGGCAACAATGGTCGGGCTGTCTTCCGTAAAACGTGCTGACTCCTTAGCAATTTTGGCTTCAATTTCTTGAAGCTGGTTGAGGAGTTGTTGGTAGCGAGGAGCTTCACTGAGGCTAGTGGTCGCGATCGCTTGTTCAGGTTGCAGCCCCAGTTGTGACGTGAGGGTGGTATACAGAGACTGATTTTCTCTGATCTTGACTTGTGTGTCCACCTGCTGTTGCTCAATCGTGTTCACCCGCATCGCGAGCTGTTGGGATTGGCTTTCCGGGTCGAGGAGCTCGTTGCGCTGCCGAAAGGCTTGCAGTTCGGCTTGGAGTTTGTCTACCCGCAGGCGCAGTTGAGGCAATTGACTATCCACAAACTCAATACCCTTCTTCAGGTTCATCTGCCGCTCTTGCAGCGAATACCGCAGATAACCTCTGGCAACCTGGTGTAAGACTTCCCGAACTTTTTTCGCGTCTGTGTCGCGATAGCGGACTTCTAGAATTTTCGTTTCTTCAAATCGACCAATTTTGAGCTTAGTACTGGTAATGAGAGAATCGTAGCTAACGTCGGGATAGCGCTTTTGGATTTCTTGAAGAATGGGACTCATCAAATTCGGGCTACGCAGCACTTGAATTTGCGTGTCGTAATCCAGAACCGAATAGGGAACATCAGTGACACCGGGCACTTGTGCCAATTTGTTCAGCTTTCCCCCCTCAGCTGTCACCGGTTCGACCAACAGCTGGAAGCGACTTTCGTACTTTGGCTCCTGACGAAAACTCCAAAAACCAATTCCCGAAGTTACAGCGATCGCCACCCCAACCACTACGATGGCGCGACGCCTGAATACGGTCAATAGCTGCCGGAGATTGAGATCATCATCATCATTATTCTCCGGTGGTTTAGTTGGATAGATGAGCGGCATTGACGGCAAACGCTTACCATTGCCGTTTGGTAGTAATGGATCTTGAATATTGCCCATCTCCATACTTGCCCCTGCCCCTCTTGATAACTTGAAAGAATTTGGAAAAAATTTACTGGTTTATTTAATTGTGTATCCCGTATGCCTAGGATACTACACGGAATATAGGCAGGGTGGGAATTGATGCTCCTCAACCTGCGGATCAAGGCTGAAGATTACGAGTCTGGCTAACCGCCCCTCAGCCCATTACGAATGCTTGAGACCTTCGAGAAGGTTAAATCGGTCGTCGCAGGAACCAGCGCTAAGAACCCAAAAGACAACCGAAAAAACCGCTCATTAATAATTGCCAAGCCATCTAAACGGTTTAAAAACCAAACAGGTTTAAGAAGCCGAAGAAGTTGGTAATCGGTGACAAGACCGTGCCTAGGGTATCCCCGATGCTAGCGATGGTAGAGCGCCTGACAACCACAACATCGTTGTTGCGTAAAGTAGGATTACCTTCCTCATTAATGCCCTGAGCCAAATCTACCTCAACTTCTCGTTTGGAAACAGAGCCGTTGGGGTTGAGGCGAATTAGGTCAACCTTACTTTTCTTCGCACGATTGTTAAATCCACCCGCCGCCAGTATGGCTTGATTTAAGGGCGTGTTGGGGGGCACGGGGATAGCACCGGCTCGGGTCACTTCCCCAACCACGTTCACAACAATGGTGTTGGGAGAAATACTAGCTCCAGCCAGTACGGTTGCCTCTGCGGGGTCAATTGCCGTGGCGGTGGGAATTGTAATGGTGTCTCCATTTTGTAAGATCACGTCTTGAGAGATGTCACCGGTACGCAACATCTCCCATAAATTGACCTCAATTACTTTGGATTGGCCTGAGCGAGTTGGACGCCGGATAGTGACAGAGCGTACATCAGCCTGGGAGGTAATGCCTCCAGCCACTTGAATCGCCTTGGTGATCGTGGGTGGGCCGCCTGCTGCGCCACCGCCTGCCGCTACACCGGTTACAGTTCCCGTTACGGCTCCTGTGGCACCGCCTGTGCCGACAGAACCCCCTATGATTTCATAAGGGCCAGGACGGGCGACTTCGCCAACAATCGCAATATTAATCGGTTGAGCTTGTCGGTTAGCGAAACTAGCATCCGCCAGTGTCCGAGTCTCGCTGGGATTGACATCCACCACCGTGGGGATAAACAGGGTGTCTCCATCTCTTAAGGCTACGTCTTGCGAGATGTCGCCCTGGTTTAATAAAGCCCAGAGGTTAATGGTGTAGGTTGTTGGTGAATTACGACGCCGAAGTTTGACCTCACCCACAGCAGCCGATTGAGTAATACCACCCGCCAGAGTAATCGCCTGGGTGACGGTGGGAAATTGTCCAGCCGTTGTGCCAGCACCACCCCCAGCTTGAGCACCGGCGGTGTAAGTTCCTGGACGATTGACTTCACCCGCAATGGCAATCGTGACGGGGCGGGGAGCCAGGAGTCCTACGGTGACAAGGGGGCGTCTCACGTAGCGGGCGTAGAGTTGAGAAATGGTTTCACTCGCTTGTTGCAGTGTCCGCCCCCGCACGGTGACAGCACCAATCACCGGTAGGTTGAGGGTACCATCCACTAAAACCGCGAACTCGCCACTGTATTCGGGAACATCAAATACATCGACTCTGACGCGATCGCCAGCTCCCAGGGTGTAAGGTGTTTCCGGTGGTAAGTTACTAAATCCAGAGGGGCGACTTCCAGGCGGAGGAGGGGGTGCTTCTGGGGCTGAGGGAGGCGTGGAAAACGAGGGAATTTGCGAGTCCCCAGCCGCAGGTGCCGTAGGAAATGGAACATTGTTCGGATCAGGGAAAGAGGGAGTTTGCGAATCCCTAGGAGCCGGTAAAGTGGGAAGTTGTGCATGGCTAGGAGCGGGTACAGCCGTCGCCATCAACGTGATCAAGGTTAAACCCGCGATGGGTGGGTTCAGGCGTTTCCTCATACCACTACCTGTCATACCGATTCGACAAAACATCTCAAAGGGTCTTTTTGGGCTCACTTTCAAACAGTCTCGATTAATCAAATGTTGACTCTCTTTACACCAAGTCACTCTAATTTTGGGGAAAGTTCCGGAAGATATAGTGATGACATAAAATAGACTAACCTCGTGTACCTTTGAGGTATTAACTCAACTGCACGCATAGTAGGAAATGGTGATGAGGAAAGCCAGAAGCACGGGTCGTTTCTATCAAATCAGCAAAAATCTACGCCTTTGGGCGCATATCTTAATCAGCTCTATATTAAGCAGTACTATGCTATCTGCTGCGGCGGGTGTTGCCAATCCCACACCCCCCTCTCCCCCTAAAACGACAGCCAATGCTTCTTCTGGTGGTTCTTTGGGTCAATCTCTCCTGAAAAATATGCTGGGAGCCGATGATCTTCGTCCCCAAGCCCCTGGCACGGGCACCACTTTGCCCAACCCTACCCAGCCGCCAAACCTCAGGGTAGGGCAACAACAACCGGCAAGAGCAACTGCCGTGCAACTGGCTCAATCCAGAACCTTTCCTGATGTTCAAGGTCATTGGGCACAGACGTTTATTGAAACCCTAGCAGAGCGGGGTGTCATTCTGGGGTTTCCCGATGGAACATTCCGACCCGATGATCCGGTGACTCGCGCTCAGTTTGCGGCGATGATTCGTAAAGCGTTTCCCAGAGCGGCTAAACGCCAAGGCACTCAGTTTGTGGATGTCCCTAGCAATTACTGGGGGTTGGAGGCGATTCAGACGGCTTATCGCACAGGATTTCTGGAAGGATATCCCAACAGTATCTTCCTGCCTGAACAAAATATTCCTCGTGTTCAGGTGTTGGTCTCTCTTGTGACTGGACTGGATCTGTCTCCACCCACACAAGTGGCCTCTGTCTTAAACAGTAGCTTTCAAGACGCTGCACAAATTCCTGATTTTGCCCGTCCTAAGGTGGCGGCGGCAACCCTGAATCAACTCGTTGTTAACTACCCGAATGTTGCCCTCTTAAATCCCAACATCAATGCCACTCGCGCTGATGTAGCGGCCTTTATCTATCAGGCTTTAGTGAAAGAGGGCACTCTGCCACCCGTTAATTCCTCAGATATGGCGTCGCGTTATATCTTTGGCTACCAACCCCCTGTTGCAACGCAGCCTTCTCCCCCACCCCAAAATGATCTGGCAGCTTTGAGACAACAGTATCGCCTCCCAGAACCGCCCGTGGCGACCATCACTCGGCGACTGTTTGGCGGTGGAACTAGTATCAGTACACCCACAGGATTTGGCGCTCAATGGCGTGATGCTTTTGTGGGCTTTGGCTATCAAGAACGCACCCGCTTTACGGATATTGATGATGGTGCTGTTACCGCAGGTTTTGGTTTGGGTGATGCCAGAAAGCTAGTGGCGGCTGAAGTCGCGGTCACTTCTTTTTCCACCCTTCGGCAAGGTTTTGGGGAAAATGGGGGCGTGAGTTTTAAGGTTCACCGCACCTTTACCAATGAGACGGGCGGCGACTTAGCCGTTGCTGTTGGTGTTGAAAATGCGATTGACTGGGGGAATACCGATGCGGGCAAGAGCGTTTACGGAGTCGTCACTAAAGTCCTTCCCCTCACTCAAGATCCCACCGATCCCTTAAGCACGCTCACGGTTTCACTCGGCTTAGGTGGAGGTCGTTTCCGCTCAGAAGAGAAGGTTAACAATCGAGAAGGCGGTACCAATGTGTTTGGTAGTGTTGCTCTAAAGGTGGCTGAACCCGTTAACCTGATTGCTGAATGGACGGGTCAAGATTTGAATTTGGGAGCCTCGATTTATCCCATCCCTGGTGTGCCATTGGTAATTACCCCGGCGGCGGCTGACGTTACCGGTAATGCTGGAGATGGTGTCCGGTTCATTCTCGGTGTTGGTTACGGAATCCGGTTTTAAGTCATCCTTATCAAGGTAAAGTTATGAACATTAAACATCTTCCTTTACAGTTGAGCTTGGGTTTTGCTCTAGCAATTTCGGGTGCCGTTTGTCAGACCCCACAAGCCCAAGCGCAGTCAGGCAACCAGTCCGATATCACGGGTGTGATCATCACAACGAGTGATGTTGCGGGTAGTTTCAACTTTAGTGGTGGCGGTGGCGATCGCCGCAGACTCATCGCTTTCGCCAGCCCAGGAATTCAAAGTTCTGTCAACAGTGCCGCTATTTCCATCAATCAGCAGCTACAGCAGCAAAGCTTGGCGGTCGTTGCGACGGATGCTTCCCAAGCGGCAGTATCCGTAACGGTGCAGCAAACCTTGCTGATTATTCTGACCAACACGACCAATGTGGATGCCAGGGTAACGCAGTTTGTGAATGGTTTGGTAAATGCCGGGGCAGAGGCGAACGTCTCCCGGAATTTGGTGCTTAGCATGGTGGGGTTGACGGCCAAGGGTAAGGTTGAGGCAGCTCAGTGCCAAAGAGTGATTCGCTCTTACAATGTGTTTATTGAAAACAGTACCGTTGAGTTACTCACCAATAATCCAGATGAACTCCGGGCGATTCGCTCTGTGTTAGCTCAGTTGTTGAATGCGGCTTATGCCAGCCGATAACGATGTAATTCATCCTCTCAGTTAGACTGGCCCTCCACAGTGGTCGGTGAGCCAAAAACTGACTTAATCAGGGAACTTAAGCATCTAAGGCAGGTCAAAGCAATAAGACTAATGGGCTTGCCGACTGGGAGCGCCTTTTAGGTATCAAAGTCGAGCCTGTACTCTTCAAACAGGCTGGACTCACTGGGTTTGGCACTCCATTGAGTAAAGCGCAACACTTTTTGGCTTCGCTCGCGCTGACACAGCTCAGCGCTGCTCAAATTTCTCTTTTAGTTAATTCTTATGCATATCTTTGCAATTTTGTCAATATATAAAGTTTAATTTATCCTGATTATTAACAGAGTTTCTGTAAAAGTGGACAGCATCTTTAATTAGGAGCTGTTTGTGTCAAAAAAGACCGTCACTCAATGTTCTCACCGAGATTTATATTCTGATCATCGGCCTGATAGGAATCCAGCCAAGTTAGAGCTGAAAGATTTGCCGAACGCATCTAAAAATGGTCTGGCTTCCCCCTTACGGCAGGCTTCAAGTGTTGCAATTTATACCTTGGCTGCCCTTGCCGCTCAGGATTTTGCCCCTCAAGCCTTTGCGGCTCCCGTAGTAGACCTTGCTCAACAATCTCAAATCAAACAGGCAGACGATGGGATTTCCACGGCAGCAGAAGAAGCTAGACTGGCTTCTAGCCAGAGCGCCGTTGCCTCGCCCGAATCCCTAAACGTACAAGAATTTGCACCGGAATTCGCTCAAGCTTCAGCGCCTCTTGTGACTCCGTCAAGCCTCGGCGAACAACAAGCCGTTGCAGCAACCTTGAAGACTACGGCTTCTCAATCCATCCGTGCGAACATGGCACCGCCGGAAACAGAGATGAGACTGGCGCGGACATCGGTTCAAAATGAGCCGTCAATCCGGGGAGTGGAGACTGAGCCAAGTCAAAAGGATGAACAGATGCAGTTTCTGGAGCGGGAGGAGAATTTTCCCTCTACGACTTCTGCCTCCCCTGCCTCCAATTCCCAATCCCCAAGCCCTAACCCGCAACTCGTTGCAGGGAAGAGCCTTGCGGCTTTGCAGAGCAACAGTGCGCGGGATTTACAGGAAGTTCCGACGTTGGAGTGGAGTGCAACACGCCTCTCTAATCGTGAGATTCCCAATCTTCCAGAAACAGCCAATTCTGAGCAGACTGGGAACATTCTGGCCCAAGCTACACCTACTCAATGTTGTTCTACGCCTGAAACTCAACGGCAGAGTCAACAGCTGCAAAATGAGCTGCGAGATTTGGAGAACGTCAAGGTTGAGGAAGGATTTCTGGCTTCACCCGCTCTGAGTATTTATATTCCCACTGGGTTTGGTGCGGATAACAATACCGGCTTTATCGGTGCAACGTTTCAGGAACGAACCCGGTACAGTAATGTCAGTGATGGCGGTGCGGTGATTGGTGTTGGGTTGGGCGATGCACAAAAAGCGGTTGGTGTTGAGCTCTCTTATACCGCCGCGAGCTTTGGTGGTAGTCGAGACTTTGGGGGTGGCGGTTTTAATGCCAAAGTACACCGCCAAATTGGTGATGGCTTAGCTGTTGCCGCTGGCTGGAATGGCTTTGCTAATCTGGGCGGTCGTAATGACTTTGAAAACTCCATCTATGGTGTAGTTAGCAAAGTTTTCCGGACGCGAGACGACATCAACTCGCTCTTTAGTCGAGTTGCGGTGACGGCGGGTGTCGGTAACGGACAGTTCCGCACGGAGGATGCTGTCGCGAAAGATGAGGGTGGAATCGGTGTTTTTGGTAATGTTGCGGTTCGTGTTGCTCGACCTGTTAGTTTAATCGCGGAGTGGAGTGGGCAAGACTTGGGAGTTGGGCTTTCAGTTGCGCCCTTTAAAAACATCCCCTTGGTGATTACGCCTGCGGTGCGGGACATTGTGAGTGCTGGAGATGGGCCTCGATTTGTTTTAGGCACTGGCTTGGCATTCAAGTTTTAAGTCACTCAAATTAGGAGGAAGAAACATGCGTAGAACAAAATGGATGAGTTGGGTTCTATTCGCGGCACTGCTGGGTAGTGGGTTGTTCGCTGTTCCCGCGAGCGCTGGCAATCCAGCCGCCGGGAACCAATCCGATATTACGGGAACCAACATCTGGAACAGCGTATCACCCATTTTCAAGATGAATGGCAAACTGTCTCCGGAAATTCTTGGAACAGCCCGACGCCTTGCTCAAGAACTGGATGAACTTTCTCGCCGTTGCGGTAATGCTTCTGCACCCATGGGTCCGCGCCGATTTGCTAGACGTCCGAGTCAAGTGGCTACCTGCCCAGATTGCCAGCGGCTGGATCAATTGGTGCAGGAAACCAGAACCTTTTTAGCGGATGTGAAGCGTTCTCAGTCCCAACAACAAAGCGCTACTCGTAACCGTATCTGGTAGATTTGCAGGTTGGAGTTCTGGCAAATTGATCCAGTCCGTTAGCATCCGTCTTGAAGCGTATGAGCAATGGGAAATTTAGGGTGCCCAGGCAGCGGGGATTAGGGACATGGGATAGGAGGAGAACATCTACCAATTCCCAATTCCCAATCTCTTGCCTTACAATGCCGATACAATCGAACATGATAGAACTCTTTCTAGTAAAGCACTTGCACAGAAATGCATCTAAATTCTTTTAAGTTTCTAATTAAAGAGCTTTTGAAGAAGTTATTTTTATTTTTAGGGTTAAAAATAACTCGTCGTAATTCGGGACTGTTGGCAGTAAAAAATCAATTTATCTACCAGTTCAAGCCTACGCATCAAGACAAATTTAATTGGATTAAAAGGATGAATATTAAGACAGTTTTGGATGTGGGTTCTCACCAAGGAGAATTTGCTTCAGAACTTCATCAAATTTTACCAGAGGCTAAGTTTTATTGCTTTGAACCGTTACGCAGTAATTTTATTGAACTCCAATCTAACTTAAATTTTTCAAACTTTAAGTTATTTAACTTGGCGATAGGAGATTGCCCAGGCAATCTAGAGATGTACCACAATAATTTTTCACCTAGTTCTTCAATTTTAAAATGCTCAGAACTTCATAAAGAAACTTTTCCTTTCTCAGCCGTTGAGCAGTTAGAGAAGATTGAGATTAATACTCTGGATGAGATTTTTAAAGATATTGAATTAGAAGATGATATTTTATTAAAAATAGATGTACAAGGTTATGAAAATAAAGTTCTTAAGGGGGCTGAGAATATTTTATCTCTTGTCAAGGTTGTTATTGTTGAAACTTCGTTTCGAGAGTTATATGAAGGCCAAGTTTTATTTGCAGATATCTATGAATTTTTATCTAAACAGGGTTTTATCTACTCAGGTAGCTTGGAAGAATTGAAAAGTCCAAGCGATGGTATTCCTCTCCAACAAGATAGTTTGTTTATCAAAAGGTGATATTTTCTCTGTCTAGGCTGTGTATGTAAGGTATATTTTTAACGAACCACAGAGGCACAGAGAGATGAGAAAATAGGAGAGGAGAGGAGAGGAGAGAACAAGGGGTGATATATGCTGAGTTTTTTTAGTGTATATAAAAAAGTTGATAAAAATGTTTTAGTTGGTTTTTGGTTAAAATAAAAAAAAGTTTAAGTCCTAATAGGCGACGAATTAGCATTGGTAATCTGGGGTTTTGAGCTACTTCAAAGTACTCTTTTAAGCATTGAGATGCTAGAGATAGAGCTTGCTGCTCTACGCTGATTGATTTTTGTTTTCGTGCTAAAAGATAAATTTGTGAGTAAGCCGTCATCAAGTTTTCACATTGGGTTGGCGTATAGGAGCTGTTGTTATTTTCCAGGTACTGCCGATTCCATTCAAGGACGGCGTGCATTCCTATTAACAACTTTTCAGGATTAGATACTTGATTACGGCATTGGGGAGTTTGCATCCGATACAAGACGCCTTGACTGTGTCCATAGGCAACTTTACATTGATTAACTAATTTAAACCAAAAAGCAATATCTTCTGCTAAATATTGATCTAATGGCTCAGGCCAATAGCAATCAGGTGACAAGATAGAACGTTTGATTATAGCTGCATGAGGTGCCCAAGGAGTAAATGCGATCGCAAAATCCCGTAGTACCTGAATCGGTTGTCCTAAACCCGTTGGTTGTCTGAGTGTTTTCTGGGTAGGATTATCATCTGTAAATTCCTGCCAAGAGCAAGCAATAATCTCAGCCTCTGGGTTTTTTTTTGCGGCTATTAATTGTTGCTCTAGATGATTGGGTTCTAGCAAATCATCGGCATCTAGAAACTGAATCCAGTCTCCTTGAGCTAAGTTGAGTGCATAATTACGAGCGGCTCCTGGCCCCTGTTTGGGTGATTCCAAAAAGTGAAGGCGGGAATTTTGAAATTCTTGAGCTTTTAAGAAGCTACCATCGGTTGAGCCATTTTCTACAATAAGCATTTCCCAGTCAGAATAGGTTTGGGATAGTACTGACTGAATGGTGTCGCTAATATAGTCAACCTTATTATGCAGTGGAGTAATGATCGAGAAAGTTGGCATTGCAGGAGTCCCTTATCATTTTTTACGGAGCCATAAACCTGCACAATGGTGATAAGGGTCTTTTTCCCAGTTAACAACTCCAGGCCAAATCTTAGCAACTTCCTGCGGGTAGTCTACAGAGAGCCAATGATTGGCTAGGACGACTTCAAAGCGAGAATTGTAAGCCAAAAATGCCTCTAGCATATATTGCTCATTCCAGGCTAAACGCTTCTCAATCAACCATTGTGGGGGGTAATCGTAGGGGAAAAATATATCATGAAAGTGAATCCAAACGCCACTGGCAAGAGCTGGCAAAATTTCCAAAATTTCCCGACAGACATCACTACCAAATTTTACGGTATGGGTCGAATCAATGAAAAGAATGTCGTTAGCACTTAATGGCTCAAAATTTTTTAAATCAATATTTTCGACTCGTTCAATCAGCAGCTCAACATCAAGATTGGCTTCAATGAGTTGAGGTTCGGGATAAGGTTCAATACAAATGATTTTGCCCCTCTTTCCCTCTTGTTGATTTTGAGCGATCGCTAAGGCTGCAATTTGAGTGGAATATCCACACCCAATCTCTATAATCTTCGTCGGTTTTATCTCTCTGATCAGGGTATAGTAGATTGCTGCATCAACTTCTGAGTAGAAGTCGTTCAAGAAATTAAATTTTAAATTAGAATTTTTTCCATCCTTAATGTGGTCAATTTCTGGCTTAGATAAACTCAACTTTTGAATCAGGTTTATTTGAGCCTCTAAATTCCAATCTATAGCGGTTGATATTCGTCTTTTAAGAACCTGTTCTTTAGTAATATCTGAAAAGTTGGGTAGAGGGTCATAGTAGTGAAATTTCCGGATGTAGTAACCCCACTTATCTCCTAAGGTGGGATTTCGATGAAATAACCACAGAAATCTATTAATTAAACGAATTGGTAGCTTTTGAAAAATAGACAACAATAAACTGTCTATAAAATTATTGACTTTTTTGGATGCCATATGGTGTCAATACCCCTATTGATAAGTGTCATCATTAAATTTTAAACCAGCAATTTGATAGATACTATTCACAAACTGCTGTTGAATTTTCTCTGGCTCAAACATTTTTTGAGCCATTTGTAAAGCCTTATTTCCCAAGCGTTTTTGTTCTTGGGTCTGATTAGCTAATTTTTGAATGGCATTCACTAAATCCTGGGCGACAGGAGAGGTTACCACTAACGCTGACTGATGTTTACGTCCCCAGTGAACAGCCGAACTATAGTCTGGCCCCCAAATGATAATCGGTTTTCCAAACTGGCAATAGTCTACGATTTTAGAAGGGAAGCTGGTTTGCATTCGCATCTGATCTCGCGGGTTGAAAGACATCGCAACCAGTAAAGCATTGGCCTTCTTGAGTTCATCTCTTAAATTGGAGATAAAACCACCATAAATTTGAGCGGATTTGACCTGCTGCACCATAAAATCTGGCCAATCAAGGGGAGGGCCAAATAGTTTTAAGTTTAGTTTAGGGTAATTCTGAATAAATGCACATAAATCTTGCATCATAGGCCCGTAAATACCAGAAAGAGTTCCTGCATAAATTAGGGTGAATGAATCTCCTCCAACCCCTGTAGCTGGAGATTCTTCTTTTACAAATGGATGGGGAATAGGATACAAAATTTGGGCGTTGGGGTGTTTCCCTAGGGCTTGCCTGATTTCTTCATCGACACATAATGCCAGTTGGCTTTGCTGATAAAGTCGCTTGAAGCGCCTGGTTATAAATCCTCGTGCAAAGGAATGCACATAAGCCATGTCAGGCCACCAATCATGAAAGAAGGTTACCAGGGGAATATTAAATTCTTCTGCCATCTGTTGCGCTAGCCAGCAAAATTCGTTGTGAGCGACGGTAAGAATTATATCTGGCTTTTTATCTTTGATATAGTTCCGAATTTCTTGAGCATCATGAAAAGTATTGAAGCACTGAAATACATCATGAAACCACTTAGAAAAGCGTGTTTTTGCTAGTCGAGTTAATAGTCGGTTTGCGCGAACATTGATGATATCGGCAGCTAGTAAACCTTGGCCTTGATCGGTTGCAATTGCAAGGTTCAATCCGGGAAACTGAGAAAAATGCCTGTATAGAACCAACTCACCGCCTGTGGTATCTCGTGGTACTACTGAAGAGATGAGCAAAATTCTCAAGCTATTCATTGACTGTATTTTCAAAAAGTACTCCTGAGAGGCAAACACCTGTAGTTTGAACTCAGGTAATGGATAGGATTAATGCCAAGAGTCTGTTAATGCTTAATCTCAGCTCACTTATTGTAACTGCGATGGCCTACGCTACCCGTAAAGCCGATCGCCTCAACGGGATAATGAGGATTGTATCCTGTGGGAGAGTTGTGTGATCGCATTGTCGGCGTTAGCATAGCGAAAACCACCTTTAACCAGATTCTTCAGGCACCGGCACAACCATGACGACGGCCTTTACCCTCCAAGACTTACCTCCACCACCACCCGGCAAGATAGGATGGCCTTGGACAAAACAGAGTAAGCTATTACCTGAAAAGATGCCGAATGGCTCTGAGTGGCCTCGTTTGAGTATCGTAACTCCTAGTTACAATCAAGGAAACTTTCTTGAGGCAACCATTCGCTCGGTTTTACTACAAGGTTATCCTAATCTAGAATATATTCTCATTGATGGTGGCAGTACCGATGGTTCGGTTGAAATTATTAAAAAATATGAGAAGTATTTATTTTACTGGCACTCTCAAAAAGATAGAGGTCAAGCGGATGCCATTAATCAAGGTTTAGAAAAAAGTAGCGGTGAAATTTTGGGATGGATTAATAGCGATGATGTCTATGTCAGAGAAACATTTCACAAAATTTTAAAAGCCTTTCATCATCATCCCGATTATATTGTTGTTCATGGAAATAGAATTTTAATCAATGATTTGGGTCAGGTAACGGGTTGGTGTTGTCTACCCCCCTTTGACCCCAAAACCCTTGTGTATAACGTCTGCTCCGAAACAGCATTCTGGCGACGCTCTGCCATGGCACAAAGTGGACTTCTGAATGCTAGTCTTCAGTTTGCTATTGATTTAGAATTTTTTGGTCGCCTCTATAAACAGGGCAAATTTCTTAAGCTCAACGATTATTTAGGTTATTTTCGTTGTCATTCTGAACATAAGAGTTTCACGATGACTCACATCGGCAAAGAGGAGGCCAACAGGGAATGGAAACGTTTATTCAACTCAGAAAACCGAAATTATCACTTAAAAGATAATAAAACTATATTAGATAGATTAAAACTCAGTTCTGAATTGATTAGAGAGCCAGTTCTGCTGGGCGTTCCCTATCTATTACATCGATTTTCCTCTAAAAAATAGAGTGAGATGATGTTGAACCTGACTAAAAAGCTTTGGATAGACAGAAGCAAACTTTTTTTATCAGAAAGCCTTTTATACCTTACTAATCATCTCGTCAATCATATCCCTTTCCATTTTATTCGTTTAGGTTTCTATCGAGGATTACTTCGTTTCGAGATTGGTTTAGATAGCGTTATTTTGATGGGAACAAAATTTGATGCCCAAAAAAACTTGAAGCTGGGCAAGAACAGCGTGATCAATCAGAATTGTCGATTGGATAATCGGGGTACTATTACGATTGGGGATAATGTATCTATTTCCTCCGAAGTATGCATTTTAACAGCCGATCATGACTTGCAAACTTGTGATTTTACAGGTCGTATTCGTCCAGTAACTATTGAAGATTACGTTTTTATTGGCACACGCGCCATGATTTTACCGGGAGTCACTTTAGGTAAAGGCTGTGCTGTGGCAGCAGGTGCCGTTGTGACTAAAAGTGTTCCCCCCTTCACCATTGTTGCTGGGGTTCCAGCTAAAGCAATAGGAATGCGACAAACCAATCTGCAATATCGCCTGAGTTACCGCCGATTGTTTTACTAATTTCTAACTTTAGGGTTGATTTTATAAAAAAAATCAATGTTTTGATGTAAATCTTTTTAAAACAGTTATATTTTAAGAGTAAAACTGTCTTTTGGGAGAAGTAGCGCTAAGTTCAACTTAGCTGTTTTAACCCTAAATTAAACATGAAAGTAAAATATTGCATCGTTCTGGGATGCCCTCGTTCAGGAACGACATTTTTAATGACGGCACTCAGAGCTTTAGCGAATTCAGAATGTATTTCTGGTCTCCTGATTCCCGTTTCAATTCCCCATCTGGTCAACTATTCCTTACCGGACTATATCTATAATGTCCTAGCTTTTGAACTTGAAGCTTCCTTTCAAAATTATCTTGATTCGGGTATTCCCTATTCGCGATTTTCAGGCTTGCATCAATGGCTCAAAGGCTATATGAGTAGCCAAGAACTTTTTCAAACTTTGCAACGTAAACGAGTCGTTGAACGCATCGTTTATAAAGAACCTTTTCTCAGCTTTGCCCCAGAATTTACATATCGTGCGCTACCCGATTGTCGTATTCTTCACCTCTACCGAGATGGTCGAGATTGTGCCGATTCCTTAGTTAGAACCTATGATGTACTGACCGATGAAAAGTTAATGGCTCTCAATACCTCCGAAATGCCCATCGGTCGTAAATATGATACACGTTATGTTCCTTGGTGGGTTGAGGAGGGGCGAGAAGAAGAATTTCTGGGCAGCACCCCTTATGTCAGAGCCATCTGGATGTGGAAGGAGATGGTGGGACGGTGTCACAACTTCTTTTCTCAGCCTGAGGTTGTACAGACAGGCCGAGTACTATTGGTAAAATATGAAGATATAATGAGCGATAGCCTCACCTGTGGAGAGCTAATTGCTACCCACTTTGGAGCCAAAATGAATCGACAACTGGAAAAACAAATCAAAAAGGCTCATCCCCAGTCGATTGGCATCCATAAAAGACGTGCTCCTAAAGAAATTGAAGAAGCCGAAAGAATTGCTCAAGCAGAACTTAAGCTTTATGGCTATTTATAGAAAGCTATAAAAAATGGGACGTTTGATGTTCAGGACGATAGAGGATTTTGAGTTAGATAGAAATATCCTTATATTGTGAGTACCTTACGAATTTGGGTCACCTGAGCGGTGTAGGTTGTATCATCCAAAACAGGCACAATACCCTCTAAATTAATCGCTTCAGTTAGGTCAATCCATGAGCGACAGCCCCCGTATTCAGGACGATAACCAATCGATTGGGGTTGAGGGAGTCGGTAAGTTCGTAACAAAAGGATAAACAGGGACTGACGGGGTTTCCAGCGGAGGCGATCGCTGACAAATTGCTCATTCCAGATGTGATAGGGTAACAGCCTGACAACCGCTTTTTCGTCACTCACCAGCAAAATATCAGTCATCTCAGCCCAGCTACTAATTTGAACGGTTTCCGGATGCCAACCTGACGTTACAGGTGTGACTTGAGCCGCGTACTCTGGTTTCAGCAAGTTAGGCTGTTGATGCTCATAGGTAGGGTAGAGCAAAATCTGATTGTGAGTGACACTGAAACGGTTCCCCTCTTCCTTAATGCCCCCTTTGCGTAGCAGCATGATCATGTTGCCTTTTTCTAAGGCATCAACGGCAACAGCCCATTCTTTGAGCGCGTGTATAGTAGTTGATTCCATCGCTATTTTGTCAGATTCTTAATCTAAATTTTAGCCTGCATTTTCTTCGTGTTTCTTCCTTGGCTAATCAGTAGCTTGTCAGCGGATTTTAAGGCTGCTCAAGAAAGGCAGAGGATAGAAGGCTCTTATGCTTTTATGAATGCCTTCGATATGCAAGTGCAGGTTCTATCACTCACTTATCATTCAATCTCGATTTTAAGCTTGCAAAAAACCTGAATAGCCTGCCAAATTTGCGGCATGACATCCCTTAATCCGTGGTCGCTATCCAGTTCCCTTAGTTGTACCCAAGGACGCACATTTGCATAAGCTTGACTTGCCGCTAAGGGTATCACCTCATCCTGCCGTCCATGCAAAATTAGGGTGGGTACAGGTCGCGAAAGTTGCGTTTCTCGGTACTGGCTGGCGTTTTCAATAAACTGGTAATGGAGGGGAAGCGATCGCTGTTCTCCGTAGTGATAAATCGGCAAATATCCCGATGTCTGCCACTGACGAAGCTGTTCTGCTTGCAGTTGCGGCAACCAATGATCGAGAAATCCAAAGGCTGGAGCCAGTAAGACAAGTCGCTGAACTTGGGAGTGCTTTTCGGCTAACCAAGCGGATGTTAGACCCCCCAAACTAGACCCGATTAACGTGACGGGTGTCCCATCACAGGGAAATAGAGACTCGACTTGAGTGATCTGGCGGGCGATCGTCAAGTGGGAAAAGTCACCCTGGTTGAGGTCAGGCACTTCCAGGGAAATCTTACAGGCAGCGAAGGCTTCGCGCAGATACAAGGCTTTCGCTGACTCAGGCGTTGAAGCAAAACCGTGAAGGTAGACGAACTTCATTCATTAATACCCTCTGGGCAGAACCATCCGATTGTCGGCTAATTTCCCCTGTTGTTCCATCAGTTGAGCAAACTGGGTTCGTTGAGTGGGGGTTAACACCTCTCGCATGGCGAGCATACTTTCAAAGCTGGCGGCTTCTAACTGGTGGCGCATCAATTCCACTTGCTGATATTTAGCCCGAACTTCGTCAGTTGAAGCCGTACTGACCATGAGTTGACGCAACTCTTGGGTCGATTGACGTACAGCCTGTTTGTGTTGCGATATTCGATCTTTGTACTGGGAGTAAATCGCTTTTAGCTTTTGCTTTTGCACCGAAGTCAGGTTGAGTTGTTCCATCAACCGGAACTCCC
Source organism: Microcoleus sp. AS-A8 (assembly GCA_039962225.1). Classification (NCBI taxonomy): domain Bacteria; kingdom Bacillati; phylum Cyanobacteriota; class Cyanophyceae; order Oscillatoriales; family Microcoleaceae; genus Microcoleus; species Microcoleus sp. AS-A8. The sequence continues at coordinate 180,270 of JAMPKV010000013.1, read as the reverse complement.
CCTGCGCCCCACCCTTTTGCCCTCCTAAGTTTTGTCCGACGAGATGGGGGAATGCGGTGTTGGGTTTGCTCAAGGCGATCGCACTTCCCAGCGCAAGCAGCAGCACGAACGACACAGATACACGATGTAACCACATGTTAATGACGTATCAACTATGAAGTATGTTAGCGAAGCAGTGCGTTAGCGCCGTGTGAAGGATGAAGTGTAGAGTTTCATGCTTCCTGATTTTCTATGTCTAGAAAGCTCACCGTGCCCCATTCGTCTCTAACTGCCAATTGACTTGTACAACATCATGAGTCTGTAACTGGGGGGATGTATCGCCCACTACTTCATTCCAGTTGTCTTGTAGGAATGTTTCCACATTGGCGCGAGAGGACTCTGGTGCGGCAATCAATAGGCGATAACCACTTAACAGCATCACTAAACCGGCAATCAGCGCTGGCGGCCAAGGCAAAAGCCGCTGATTAATACTAGGCTGGGGAGACTTTTCCACCGCCTTCATCAGTTGATCTTCCAAGTCAAATTGGGCAGGTGGAGGTATGGGACGATGTTTATGCAGAAACTCTTGCCATTCTCGGTCTTCGGGCGGTAACGGAGTCATAGCATCTCTCCTTGTTGCTGGATATATTTCCTCAGGGATGTTCGGGCATGAAAAAGACGAGACTTCACGGTTCCCACAGCGATGCCCAAAATTTGCGCCACCTCCTTTTGTGGCAAATCCTCTAAGTCATGCAACACCAGTACAGCACGATGCTCAAAACTCAACTGTTGCAGTCCCCTCTGTATGATGTCTTGATAGTGCAGTTCCATCAAGTCAGGCGCTTGAGAGTGTTTCGAGTCGCTAGGAGACAATCGCTCTCTATCACTTTTGAGTTTGGAGTTAAAAGAACGCTCTTGGGCAAATTGCCGCCGTTGATCAGATGCCACATTCCAGCAGATCCGATAAAGCCAGGTCGAAAATTGGGACGCCTGCCGTAGCTGGGGTAAGCCTTTCCAGGCACGGAGGAAAACCTCTTGGACTAAATCATCGAGAGCCTCACCACCACAGAGTTGGTAGAGGGTTGACCGCACTCGCGCACAATAGCGCCGATACAGTTGGCGGAAACTTTGTTGGTTTCCCTGTTGGCACTGTAGCACCAAGTCGATGTCGGTTTCAGCTTCTTGAGCAGTAGGGTCATTGCTTGACGCCTCGGCAGGTATTACTGACACCTGTGGTTCTCCCTCACCAGTTGGTTTGCTGACTCCTTTAGACTGAAGGAGTCAGACAAAGGTTCAATAAACAGTAACCCATCTTCCCTGATTAAGGGAGGAAGACCCCGAAAAACCTATATGCTTGGAAGTTAAGGATCAGTTGTTTTTGCCACTAACGACTAAGCATTGACCACTGATGAGCGCTGAGGGAGATGAGAGCGTGCCGTACTTAATCCAAAATCCAGAGAATCCTGACCAAAAAGTTCATGAATTACAGTTTGGTTTAAACACGATCGGGCGTGAGATCAGTAACACCATCATCTTGCTTCATAAAAGTCTTTCCCGTCACCATGCTCAGCTCATCATTAATGATCAGGGTGTGATGATGAAGGATTTGGGCAGCCTGAATAAAACCTATGTGAATGAGCGGGAAATTGACCAATGTCAACTCAGGAATGGAGATTTAGTTCGCTGTGGGAGTGTATTGTTTAAATTTGTCCATTCCATTGAGAAACATCAGGCATCGGCTCCCTTAAAGGATGAAACCGCAAACCTCTCGATTTTGAGACGGTTTTCACCGGAACAAACTCGTGTCGAGATGCAGGAATTACTCCAGCAAGAGAGTTCAAAATATCAGCGCTCAGTCCTCAAGTTACGACAAGAGGATGCGACTCAACGGGCTGTAGATAAGCTGAAAATTTTATTGGAAGTGAGCAAACAACTTTCTTCTCCTGAAGAGAATGAAAGGCTATTTGAGAAAATTCTCGACCTATTGTTCGAGATTATGAATGTTGACCGAGCTGTGATTTTACTGGTGAATGAGGAAACCGGACAGCTTGAGCAAAAAGCGGTTAAGTTCCGAATTGGAGTGCCAACGGATGACCAGTTTTATAGCACAACGATTACCAATTTCGTTCAGCAAAATGGGGATTCGGTTTTAATTTCGGATGCCCGCCAAGATCAGCGGTTTAGTGAGTCGTTGTCTGTGCTCAACCAAGCGATCCAGGCTTCGATGTGTGTACCCTTGAAACCGCGAGATACGGTGATTGGGGTACTCTATACCGACAATCTTTCCATGGCGGATATCTATTCCCAGGAAGATTTGGAGTTCCTGACGGCGCTGGCTAACCAAGCAGCGATCGCGATTGAAAATACAGAACTCAACAAGAAGATGCAATCGGAAGCGATCGTGCGGACGAAACTAGAGCGTTTCTTCCCTCAAGCCGTGAGTAAAAAGCTCAAGGAAGAAGGGAACTTGGAGATTGTGGATACGGAGGTAACCGCGCTGTTTGCAGACATTAGCGGCTTTACAGCTATGTCCTCCACCATGGAGCCGCGCCAAATCATTGAAATGCTCAATGAATACTTCGAGGTGATGGTCGAAGACATTGTATTTCAATACGAAGGCACCTTGGAGAAATATATTGGAGATGCTCTACTGGCTGTTTGGGGCGCTCCCTATCGACAACCGGATGATGCGCGGCGTGCGGTTCATGCGGCGATCGCCATGCAAAAAGCGGTTTTGCGCCTGCACGACCAATGGCAACAGCGACACGGTATCGATATTCAAATCCATATTGGACTCAATACCGGCAAAGTTGCTGCGGGAAATATTGGCTCCCAGAATCTGATTCAATACGCCACCATTGGCGATACCACCAATGTCACGAGCCGAATCTGTAGCGCCGCGCAGGAAGGGGAGATTATGATTTCCCAAAGCACCCTAGATCAGCTCAATGACCCCAATGTAGCGATTGAAAAAATGCCCCCCGTGTGGGTCAAGGGCAAAGATCATCCGCTTCAGCTCTATCGCGTCCAGTGGAATGTTTAGGGAGTCAGAACATTCTAATCTAGACCCCTCAACTCCCCGATGGCAATCCACTACCATAGGATTGGAACCAGTGAATTCCTACCTTCCCCCATGTTCAGGGAAAGAGATTGTGCTTATCCCGAACCAGCGCTTGCTCTTGGTAAAAAGAGTTGGGGAGGCAAAGCCATAGAAGAAGACGCTTAAATCCCCCAGTTCACTACTCGCTAATCCGGATGAGCCTTTGCATCAATCCTAGCTGCTCAAATACCGACAATCGCGACACCCAACTGTTCTGTCAGACCTGTAGCTCTGAGTTATTGTTGGAAGGTCGCTATCGGGTGATGCGCCAGCTAGGAAGTGGCGGCTTCGGGAAAACCTATGAAGTGAGCGATCGCTCTGGCCCTGTTCAAGTCTTGAAAGTCCTGAGCAATAATCATCCCAAGTATGTCGAACTCTTCCAACGAGAAGCTCAAGTCCTAGCGCGACTCAATCATCCTGGCATTCCCAGAGTAGAACCCAATGCCTACTTTGTCTTCTTGCCTCGAAACCGATCAGAGCCATTGCACTGTCTGGTCATGGAAAAGATTGAGGGGTTGAATTTAGAGCAATATATCCAACAGCGGGGCAGCCCCATCGATCATAAATTAGCACGTCAATGGCTGATCCAACTGCTCACAATCCTACAGGAGGTACACAGTCAACACTTTTTCCATCGGGATATCAAGCCCTCCAACATCATGCTCCGATCCGATGGACATCTTGTATTAATTGATTTTGGTACGGCACGGGAAGTTACGGAGACCTATGTCACCAAACAAGCCACAGGTGAGGTTACGGGAGTGATTTCCGCCGGTTATACACCCCCAGAGCAATTCAACGGTCAAGCCGTACCCCAATCGGATTTCTTTGCTTTGGGGCGCACGTTTATTTATCTGCTGAGTGGCAAAGACCCTAGTAAATTGTATGACTCCTATACCGACGAGCTGCGCTGGCGTGACGCGACTTCCTTAGCTTCTCCCCAACTCGCAGACCTTTTGGATCGGATGATGGCACGTTTCCCCCATCAGCGTCCTCAAACAGCCGCCGAGATTTTGCAACAACTCGAACAGATTAGCAGCGATAGCTATATCCCCCAAAATTCTTTGCCCAAGGCTATACCTCAGATTTACTTCCAACAGACGCTCCCTGTACAGCCATTAGCACAGCAGACCGAAGAACTCAGACCCTATAGACCTTCGTCACCCTCTGCCCCCAAGTCACCCCTAACCCCACAACCCGAAATCCCCCCAGTACCCCCGCCGACTGCCAATCCGAGTCACTCATCAATTCCTACGACAGCGCCCGCACTCGACCCTAATTTTATCCGTTATTGTCAACAGGAACTCGCGGAATATATTGGCCCTATGGCGGCAATTATCTGTCGGCGCACACTGGCTCAAAATCCCGGGCTGTCGGCCAATCAATTAGTAGAAGCGTTAGCTAAAAAAATTCCCAACTCGAAGCATTCCCAAGAGTTTCAGCGCCGATTACTAACCTGAAACTGAAGGTCAGGGCAAGCGGTTACCCAGCGGTTATCCCCTCACTCTTGTATTTCTGTATTCAACATATTCATCGCCATTTCCAAGCTGACTTTCATCCGATTCAGAGAGGCGGCTAATATCCCAATTTCATCATGAGCTGGGTGTTCAAATTCGCCCTTCATGTCACCAGTACTGACTTGTTTCGACAAGTGAGCCATCCGCTTCAGGGGATTAGTAACCGCAAATTTGAGAAATAGATTAATAATAATCATGGCTAGCAGAAAGAAAACACTGAGGCTGCCGATGACCAAGACTTGCAAATGCCGAGCTTCATTAAACACGGCACTGGCGGGGACTGATATGACTTTTGCACCAATAATTTCATTGAGTTTCCAACCAAAACCGTTGTCACGACCGTAAGTAGCAATTTGACTTTTAGGAGCCTGTTCGGGAGTGCTGTGGCAGCGTAGGCAGCTTTGGTCAGAAATTACCAAGGGGCGAGCGACATAAAAGATTTCTCCACTCGGAAGGGAACGAAATCCTGTTACTTCTTGGATTCCTGATTGTTTCCGAAATCTTTCAACCACAGCGGTTTCAAAAGCGTCAGCTTTATCGCGTTGATTCGTGGGATTTAAAGTTGCTTCTTTATAGAAAAAGTTACTATATTGCTCGCGTTTACGTAATTTCTCAAAAACTTCACGCGCTGAATAAGCGGGTACCGTTTGTGGTAAAAACCAATCTTCTTTTTCTAAGCGAGGTGCTAACTCAGGGTTGATTTGAGTCGCTGTGTAGTCACGGACAGAACTCATCGTTTCGAGCAATAGGAAAGCCTGGGAAGCGACTTTTTCTTTCGCATTATCCCCTAAAATTTTAGATAGCGCTAAACCACTGATGCCAACCACACCTAAGAAAATCAACAGTAAAAGTAAATTGAGTTTGGTACCTAACTTGAGATTTTTGAACATCGGAAGCCTCCTTATAGCGATAATTTGGGAATTTTTGTAACAAATATATGACCCAAACAACAGGAAAATGACTATCTGATAACTCTGTTATACAGTAAAAGCTCAAGAGTTAAATTTCCTCATTCTTCAACTATGTTTTCACGCCGTCTCTTCCTGTGGCAGATACTATTCCTCCTGACAGCTTGTAAAACAGCAGAAACGTCGAAACTAGGGAAATTAAGCATTGGGGTAGTCAGTTACGGTGAAGGCGATCGCTCAATTGAGCAATACTCACCGCTTTTTGACTACCTAGAGGCTCAACTCAAGACGATGATAGAGTTGGAACCGGCGTACAACGAAATCAAGGCAGTTGAACAGATTAAACGCAAAAATTGGTCGTTAGTCTTCGCGCCTCCGGGTTTAGCGGCGATCGCAATTTTTGAGGAACAGTATTCGCCACTTTTTCCTCTAGAAGGAGTGGAAAAGATGCGATCGCTAATTGTGGTGCGAGAGGAAAGTCCTTTTAAAAAATTAACAGACCTTAAGGGCAAAGCGATCGCGTTAGGCCAACCGGGTTCGGCTACGGGCTATTCTTTACCCCTCTATAATCTCTATGGTCTTACTCTAGCCGAGGTACGAATTGCTCCCACACCAAAAACAGTTCTGGAATGGATCGATCAGAAACAGGTAGCCGCTGGAGCTTTATCTTTAGCTGATTTGGAACGTTACCGCCAAGGCTTTAAGCAGACGAATTACCGAGTGATTCATAGCGATTCGGTTCCTCCAGGTTCGATTATTGTAGGACCCATGGTAGAACTCTACCAACAAGAGCGAATTCGTAAGGCTTTAGCCTCTGCTTCCCCCAACGCGATACAAGCAGCCGGATACTTAACCAACAGCAGGGTTCCTGAGTATAAACCGTTAATGGAAATAATCGCCAAAGTTAGGCCGCTGGCTGACAAACTTAAAAACAAGCCTGTCTATATTCATAAATAAATATCAATTCTCTAGTTGACCCCTCTATTGATAGAAATTTTTTGAATGAATAAATTCTGAAAAAGTCATAAATTCTCCTTGGTTTTTGAGCCAGCCCAAATACTTTCTTAATCGCTCAACCATTACACGACCAGAGTGTCTTTTAATAAAACTAGGGAGGTAAAAATCCTGAATATCCGTAAACTCCCAAGGATGAAAATAGAGGCACAGGTAAGAATCATACTGAAGAGTTCTCTGAGAGGCGATTTTCATCCATAATAAAGGGAAGTTTTTAAAGCTCAACCAAAACAGAGGAAATCGAATTCTGGGCGTTACAGAAACTGGAATATTGCATATGTCATTGGAGTAATAGACTGTCCTCTGTTTGAAAAAATTATTGTATCGTCCTGGAATATACGTGGGATTCATGGACGAGTTATATTGATAGCCTGCTGTGTGCAGGGCTGTATCATCAACGTCCATCAGCCGAGGCATTCTGAAGCCCGTAACGCGACTATTCGTAATTTGTTCTAAGGTTGTTCGAGATTTTTCTAAATCTTCCAAGCTGAAGGAAGAGTGGTAGAAGCCATGAGAAGCAATTTCATGATTTTGGGAAATTATCCGTATCATCTCTTGATGATGAATCGCAAAATTAGCTGTCACAAAAAATGTCGCTCTTATCTCTAATAAATCGATGAGCGAAATAACAGATTTTAATCCTTGCAAGGAAACATAAAACTGCTTATTTTCATCGATTTTCTGTCCATATTCTTCCGGAATATCAAATTCTTCGATATCAAAACTCAACAATATAGACTTTTTCATAGAGACCTAAATTATCATTAATTTTGATTTGAATGAGGCTCTGGAACATCATCAATGAATCTTTAACTAGATTCACTTTTGATATTTTACTTGAATGACTACTGGAAATAAACGCTGGAATCTCACCAATGGTATATCCCATCTTTTGAGCTAAGTAAATTAGCTCAACATCAAAGCAAAATCTTTTTATCGTTTGTTTCTCGAATAAAGTCTGTGCCACATCTCTTCTAAACCCCTTTAAGCCAGCTTGAACATCACTAAATTTGAGAGATAGTATACCTTGAGTCATCCAATTAAATAGTTTTCCTGCCAAAAATCTCATGGGTTTTACTCGTTTAAAATTATCAGGAATCAGATTCCTACAGCCAATAACCACATCAAATAACTTTAATTGCTCAGCCAGAAAATCTAGATGATATAACGAATAAGCCAAATCGCTATCTATAAAGCAAATATAATCTCCACAGGTTGATTCTAAGCCTTTTTTTATTGCATAACCTTTACCTTGGTTTTGTTCGTAATAAATTAGAGATATAGGATAAATTTGCTTTGTCTCTGCTATTTTTGTTTTTAACAGATATTGGGTGCCATCAGTAGAACCATCATCTACAAAAATAAATTGATAAACGGTGTGAATTTTAGAGTATTCTAAAACGGCTTCAAAGGTTTCATTGATGCATTCTAATTCATTATAAACAGGTAAAATTACTGATATTTTAACCATGAATTTTACTTCACCCGTCTGACATCACAGCCGCAAAGACGTATCTTTATTTTATTTATTTTTTGATTTAAAATACACTTTGTTGACCCTACCGTCAATCCTTTTTTGAGACACCTAAAAAAATAATTCGCCTAAAATGATTCGCTCAAAGACTATCCTAAATAGGCATGAAGGATTTAGACTTATGTTTAATGCGTAAATATACTCAGTCTATGGAAACAGCCAACTCCCGCCGGATTTGGGACAAAAGAGAGAGGTGGTGAGCCGTGTTTAAGAACAACATGAACTCATACTCTCTACTTAGTCTTTGAGATTTACACATGCTTGGAATTTTTCACAGCTATCTGTTCTCCCAGTTACTCCCCCTTGTCGTTTGCGCCGTTGTGGGTGTTGCTTTCATCCTTCTGGCCTACTCTTTTGCCGTACCTGTTACCTAGTCCTCATCAGTTTTGAGCTAGCTTCTTCATGCGCCAAGAACACAATAAGCTCGTGCGAGACGGTATTCCGGAAATTATTCGCCAAGCAGGGAAGCAGTGCGAAGTAGCATTGATGTCTGAGGCGGAGTTTAGTCAAGCATTGCGAGAAAAGCTGCTGGAAGAAGCTCAAGAAGCGGTGGTGGCGACTCCGGAAAATTTAGTGAGCGAGTTAGCCGACTTGCAAGAAGTGATTGATGCAATCCTAAAAGTGTATGGGATTGAACGCGAAGCCTTAGTGAAGGAACAAAGACACAAGCGAACGGAACGGGGTGGCTTTGACCAGCGCCTGCGGTTGTTGTGGACTGAATCTTCATCTTCATAAAATAGAGGCACAGAGGGCACGACATGGTCGTGTTCTGAGATATAGGGCTCACAGCAAAACGGTATATCAGATGTCATCAACGACCGTGAATCAGGGTGTTGCTCATAAGATTGAACAGGAAGACCAGCAAGCGCTATTAAATCTTGCGGAGGCTTATCTTCGGGAGTTTGTTGCGCCCGTGGCTTCAGAGATTGATGACAATCCAGAGGTTTTAAAAAAGGCGCTCCAGGGTATGGGCGAGCGCTCCTTACTCGCGCTACGGGTTCCCCAAGTTTGGGGAGGTGCACAAGTGAGTGAAATCACCTATCGCCACTTCCAACAGCTCGTTCCCCGCTATTCGGGGGCTTTGAATTTTCTCCAAACTCAACACCAAAGTGCGGCAGGATTCTTCACCAACAGTGAAAATGAAGCGTTAAAACAGCAATATCTGCCCTATATGAGCAAGGGTGAGGTATTAGTGGGGATCGGCTTTTCCCACCTACGACGCCCAGGTGACCCGATTATGAAAGCCATTCCCGTAGAAGGCGGGTATCACCTGGGAGGAAAGGTGCTTTGGGTAACGGGTTTTGGCTTCTTTCAGGATTTTATTGTGGGTGCGGCACTTCCGGATGGTCGGGCGGTTTATGGTGTTGTCCCGTTTGTGGAAACAGTCCAAGAAACTGGAGGAACCATTACCTTTAGTGAGCCAATGCAAATGGGAGCCATGTCCTCAACCCATACTGTTACGGCAACACTCACCCATTGGTTTTTACCCCAAGAGCGTGTCATCTTTATCAAACCCATAGGGGCAATTCACGAGAACGATAAAAAGAATGTTCTGCATCACGGTTTTTATTCCCTGGGCTGTGCCAGAGCAGGGCTTGATATTGTTGAAGCGGCTTACCAGGCTAAACAACTGCCCTTCATCAAGCAAGCGTTTGACGCTCTCGACGCCGAACTCACTCACTGTCAATCTGCGATGATGCAGGCGTTACCACCCGACGCCCAGACATGGGAAGAGCGCCTGCAAGTGCGAGCGTGGGCGATTAATCTCGCGCAACGCTGTGCGAGTGCGGCGGTGACGGTTTCTAGCGGTGCAGCGAATTACCGATATCATGCAGCACAGCGAGTCTATCGTGAGGCATTGGTATTTACCGTTTCGGGGCAAACCACTGCCGTCATGGAAGCGACTCTTGCTCAGTTGGTTGTTTCAGATAGGTTTGAGTGATTGTATTCAACCTTTGATTGTTCAAGAGGCGATGCGGTTTTTCTCACCGCTAATCCCTGCGTGACGCCTCACTCCTCACTTCGTCATAGACGCCGGAGTAAATTCATCCCGTGAGTATCCGTCCCGCAGGTATTCAGCAGATTGTAAGCCTCACTCAACTGTTTGACTTGCTGCGTTTGCATGGGGCTGGTTTGCCAGGGGTTTGGGTTGGCGTAGGCGTAGTAGGTTTCGACCCCATCTATGCCTAAATGCGCTACGGCGGGAATTAACTCTACCGCGGGGCGTCGGTAGCGCCCTGGATGAGCCAAAACAGCTAAACCGCCCGCCTGCTGAATTGCCGCAATCACGACTGCCGCCTGAGCTTCGCGATGTCGAGGTGCTTCGCCTTGGAGATAAGACTCTATAGCGGGATGTTTGGGATCAAAGGCATAGCCGAGGATATGAACATCAGTGCCGAGTAGGTTCGCTGTGATTTCAACACCCGTCCAAAGGTGAGGATAGGGTGTGACAGGAGTGGATTGCTTATGCAAGTATTCCAGCCAGCCTTGAGCGACGAGGTAGCCCCCAATCGTGTGGTGGTCGGTAATAGCCAGTCCTTTGATGCCAATGGCGATCGCCTGCTTGATCAAATCTTCTGGCTTTAGCTGACCATCGGAATAGATAGTGTGCATGTGAAAGTTATAGGAACAGGGACAACTATCTGGCCCAATGGTTGCCCAGACTTGCCTGAGCGCGAGTGCATCCTGTGCTGTTATTTGGGGTGAAGCTAAAGCTTGATCAATTTTGACCACCATAACTGCCTGCTGGTTGTTGGATATGTTGATAATTGACGAGATACTACCTTCAATCGAGAGAGATTGTCAGCCTAGGTCAGGTAAGCGATATATATTTTCAATTGTTAACCTAACCTTAGCAAAAGTTAGTCGTAATTGACTTTTGGCATTCATTAGCAGTAGATACCCTAGATGTGTTGCCAACTCGTCATTTTTTTACGGACATAGATATTGCCAAAGGCTCTCTAAGTTAGGGCTTGAAGTGTTAAATGACTGAGACTTAATAATTGTGTAAGTGGCTTGAGCAGAAATTCTGTAATGAAGGTAATCCTTTTCGTTTGGCTGGGTACAGGAGTAAGCAAGAGTTAAGAGTTGAAAGTTTAGCCCCTTTAATTGATCACCGTCAACTCTTAACCAGAAAGTGATTCTTGCTCACTCGTTATTCCTCACTTTTACCGGATGAATTCCGAGTCTTCCAAGCGATTTCCAGCAAAGCTGTCCAACGCTTTTGTACCTGCTTTGGTGTACAGCCTAGAACTTTGGCAATCTCTTTATCGGTTCTTTGCCCCTGTTTGAGTGACAACAACTGCTGCTGTTGCTCATCGAGTTGCCCGACAAAAGCGTCCCAGCGCTCAGAGGACATGCCTAGCTTTTGGTCAAGGTCTGCCCCTAGCCATTGGTGTACCAGCTTCCAATGGGAGGAGCGAGAGAATTTCTCCACATGGTACTTAAAGCGCTGTTGCAGGTAGTCCCGCTGTCTGGACGTTAGACCCAGAATTTCGTCGATATCGGGTGCTGCCAAGTCTTGCAATTTTAAGACTAAGTAATCCGCACAGTCGGAGTGACCCTGAGATTCTAGATACTGTACCAGTTCGGCAACAACGCGATCGCGCAACACAGCCTCACTGGGGTCAACGGTTTCAGAAACGAGGCGCAATCTGACCTGCTGCATGGCAGGAGAGCGACTGTGCTCCTGTGCTTCCTCTCCCTTGGCAAACTCCACCGCCTGTTCGATATCCAGGGGCGTTTCGCTCGGTTGCCGTTTAGCAAAGCTCTGCGCTCTGAGTACAATCAGTTGCTGGTTATTGCGGTTAGGCAATTGGATGCGCCGCTTGGCGTACTGCTCGGTAAACGCCATGTACTCGGCAAGTTCAATCTGGGTGCGAGGGGTGTAATCGGCCTCCACCTCATTTTCCCGCCGGAAGGCTTTGAGGGACTCGGCATAGAAGTCTTGCAAGAAGTCCTCAATTAAGGTGTACCGAGCGGAAAAGCTAAGTTGGGCTTGAGAGGATGCCACATGGCGATAAATCATCACACTCAAGTGGCTATGTAATTCGATACGACCTTGCTTTGAACCCAGTTTGTAGTATGATAGACACTTCTGTAGGCGATGACGTGCCAGTGTCAGTTGCCAGGAACGGATTTCACCGGAAGTTTGAATGCGATCGCTTTTGCGGCAAATCCGTTCCACCTCTTGCACAATCCGGTTGACCACGGAGTGCGTGCGGCTAGAATCTAATCCAGTGTGTGATACCAAACCACTGCTCTTGAAGGATGAGCGCATTTCCTCCAGTAACATATCCTTGAGAGCTTGGGATTCAGTTCCTGGGAGAATTTCCGGAGCGTGGAAGTGGCCTTGGGAAGTTTGATGGATAGAATTAGCTGTTTTGACGTTCATGGTATTGCCCCTAAAGACTTTAATTGATGAACTGCGACGAGACTCAACAGAGGGAGGGTTTGGCGAGGTGGCTGCTAGGATACTCCCCCTCTGTGGCTCTCCACACTTTGAATGTAGGCTGCTACCCTGAACTCGAATGGTGCGTTAGTGCCAGAACTCCCACAGCACTATATTTTGCCTGCCACTAAGACTGTGGCTGACTGACATGGAAAACGCTGTAACCTTTTGATGTAAATGCATTGAACCGATTTCATCCGAAAACTCCTAGCGGTTTGTCCCAGTGACACCTCAACAAGTGGATCAATTGAGTTCTACGCCTTCGTAATCCCCTACTCCCCGCTTGAAGTCTACGTTTCGGCGAACGGAGTACGGGTGTGGAAACAAGAACGTCTGACTCTGTTGCAGGCACTCAAACCGACCAATTTTGGGTTTTGGATTCTAGAGAATACCGATTTCAACCGTGGACAGGGCTTAAAAATTGACCCCTTTAATGGTTCGTGCCAGTTTTAATCAGAAGAAACGACGCGCTTGTCGCCGCATCTGGTTCTTCATCATCCAGAATCCAAAATCTAAAATTGTGAGTTCAGTGCCTTTACACCCTCGATTAGCTAACCAGAGATGCCCAACTTGTTGCAGCTTCCCATCCCAGACCTTTCCGCACGATTACGGGTTCCTCATCGGTCATGTCCACAATGGTAGACACTTGAAAGCCTGGTTTGTTGCCATCGTCTACGATGATATCTACCAAAGTATCAAACTCGTCGAATAGTCTGGCCCTTTCCAAATCAATGACTGGAGTTTTGCCATTCTCATCCGCTAGATGCGCCGAGGTGGAAATAATTGGATTTCCTAACGCTCGCAGTAGTGCTTGGCAGACTGGATGAGCAGGGACGCGGATGCCGCTGGTTCTTCGTTTGGGATTCATCACCAACCGGGGCACTAACTTCGTTGCCGGGAGCAAGAAGGTGTACGGCCCTGGAATTAGACTTTTCATAATACGGTAAGATGAGTCACTTACCCAGGCATACTGGGCAATATCTGATAGAGAAGAACACAGAAACGTCAGGGGCTTATCATTAGATAATTGCTTCAGACGCCTCACACGTTCTACAGCTGACTTGACATTCAGGTCGCAACCAATCGCATAAACGGTGTCCGTGGGGTATAGCATCACAGCACCATTTTGCAGGGCCTCCTTAATTTCCTCTATTCGTCGTATTTGGGGATTTTCCGGATGGACAGTATAGATAGTAGCCATTAAAAATTTTTCTCTCAACGGTCAAATCATAAAAGTTACGAGACATGAATAAAAGTTACGATTCATGAATGACAAGGTAATTGACCCTTCCATAAGCAAGACTCTATGAGCAAACTAGCGTACCTAGATTGTCCGACTGGAATTTCTGGCGATATGTGCCTAGGAGCTGTTGTGGCGGCAGGTGTGCCTTTAGAGTATTTGACTGAAAAGCTCAAAGGTCTGGGGATTGAGTCGGAGTATCGGTTACGAGTAGAAAGCGTTCACCGCAACGGACAGTTAGCAACAAAAGTTTATGTAGATTTGCTAACGTCAGTAGACGATCATCACGACCCTGATCAGGAACACGAACATCCCCAAGAACATAACCATGAACACGAGCATGGGCATAACCACGCCCCAAGTTGCACCTCAGGATTAGAGCCTCACCTTCCTCACGTTCATCACGCCACCCAGTATGCCCCAACACGGTATCTGCCGGAAATTGAGCAATTAATCTTAGCGGCCCCGTTACCGCCACGAGTTTCACAATGGAGCCTTGCCGTCTTTCGCAAGTTGGCAGAGGCTGAAGGCGCGGTACATGGCATTGCACCCGAGCAAGTCCACTTCCATGAAGTGGGAGCCACTGATGCCATTGTAGACATTGTGGGTACCTGCTTGGGGTTAGATTGGTTAGGAATTGACCAACTTTACTGTTCGGCTCTCCCCACTGGAGGAGGCACCGTCAGGGCCGCTCATGGTCGCTTACCCGTGCCAGTACCAGCGGTGCTGAAGTTGTGGGAATCCGGTCAGGTGCCAGTTTACAGTAATGGTATCGATCGCGAGTTGGTAACGCCAACGGGAGCAGCCCTGACCGTTACTCTCGCCACTTGCTTTGGTTCCCCGCCTGCGATGACCATCCAACGGGTTGGTCTTGGTGCGGGTTCCCTCCAGTTACCGATTCCCAATATTCTGCGACTGTGGATTGGGGAATCATCACAAGAGTTGAAAGTTGGAAAATTGAAAGCTGAATATCCTAACAATCAATCGTCAACTCCAACAAACCAGCAAGCTTCTAACAATCAACCTTCAACTCCAACAAACCAGCAAGCTTCTAACAATCAATCGTCAACTCCAACAAACCAGCAAGCTTCTAACAATCAACCTTCAACTCCAACAAACCAGCAAGCTTCTAACAATCAACCTTCAACTCCAACAAACCAGCAATCTTCAATTCCAACAAACCAGCAAGCTTCAACTCCAACAGACCTGCAAGCTTCAATTCCAACAGACCTGCAACCTTCTAACATAGAAACTATCTCGGTGTTGGAAACTCAAATTGATGACCTCAGCCCTCAAGCAATTGGTTATGTATTTGAGACTCTATTTAAGGCGGGTGCTGTGGATGTTTTTACTCAGTCGATTGGCATGAAGAAATCTCGTCCTGGGATTTTGCTCACAGTCATCTGCCATCCTCAAGATATCGAGGCTTGTGAAGCCGTCTTATTCCGCGAAACCACGACTTTGGGAATCCGACGCCTAACCCAACAACGAACAATTTTATCCAGAGAAATTCAGCAAGTGCAGACGAAGTATGGAGAAATTCGAGTCAAAGTGGCTTGGAGCAACAGTTCTCCTCAAAAAATAATTACTAACGTACAACCGGAATACGAAGATTGTGCTCTGGTCGCCCGATTAAAACATTGCTCATGGCGAGAGATTCATCAGTTAGCACTTCAAGCTTGGTATCGCCAGTATGGGAAGCAATTTGAGTCTCCGAAACTTTGCCATTAGTGCTTAGTCCCTCCTGAACCGTTTTCAATTATATAGAAACTATTAATTAAACTTTATGCCAGTATTGCAAGAACTTCAGCGCTTTGGACATCACCTGATTGTGGGTGTTTCGGGTACTACCTTAAATGACGACGATAAGCGTGTACTCAGCGAACTGAAACCCGTTGGAGTAATCTTCTTCGGCAAGAACTTTCAGATGGGCAAACCCTATGAAGTTTGGTTGCAAACCTTCAAGGAACTCAGCGAGCAAGTCCGACAATATAGCGAACGCGACTCCATGTTTATGACCCTCGATCATGAGGGGGGTTCTGTGATTCGCCCACCTCTGCCGATTACCCGATTTCCTCATGCCTACTTGTTGGGAAAACTCGCTCGTGAGGTAGCACGGGCAACGGGACTAGAACTCCAGTCACTCGGAATCAATGTATCCTGGTCTCCAGTCGCCGATGTTTTTTCTAATCCTCTCAACCCCGTCATTGGGCCTCGTGCCTTTGGCATTACTCCGCAAACCGCCGCACAAGCGGCCCACGACTACTACCTTGGACTCCAGGAATCAGGAATTCTGGGATGTGCTAAGCACTTCCCCGGACATGGAGATACCAGTCAGGACTCTCACCTTGAGTTGCCGATACTGAATCTAACTGTAGAAGAATTGCGATCGCGTGAACTCATCCCTTTCCAAGCGCTGATCAACGAGCAGATTCCATTGATTATGACGGCACACATCCTATTTCCCCAAATCGATCCAGATGTGCCAGCGACACTCTCACCAATTATCTTACAAACCTTACTCCGCAAGGAGCTTGGCTTTGAGGGAGTTGTGGTATCGGATGACCTGGATATGAACGCTGTCTCAGAGCGGTTGAGTCATAAGGGCACCGTGGCACAGACATTTCAGGCAGGTTGCGATCTGTTGATTGTATCCCGCAACCTGCCTTCCTCATCGATTGAACGCACTTATGCGATCGCGCAAGATTTTGCTGATTCTCTGAGCAATGGTAGCCTTGATGAATCTGTAATCGAAGCGGCTAAGACGCGAATAGAGAAGCTCTTAAAGGTAACGCCTCAGTATTCCGTTCATGCTCTCGACCAAGATACTCTACTGCGACACGCTCAACTCGCGATCGCTTGCTCTTTCCAGCCGGCTGTGTTGCCAGAAACGATGGGGTAACTAAGCACAACGCATCCTACTCGAATCTCATTTGTAGGTACGTCGCGAGGTATTCTACTACTAGCTACTGATGAGTAGCTTCATCCGGAATATTACCGACGTTGAACAGGAAGGGGACACTGCTCTTAGAATCACTACCCATAACCAGAACTTTTGGCATCTGAGCACCCCCCTGCCTCCAAGCTTCAATGGCTTCTTTCTGAAGCACCAGTTGGCCCCCTTGGGCTTTAAGGGTTTCCGCCAACAGTTTTTGAGCCTCTGCTCTACCCTTAGCGCGATTGATGTCTGCCTGCGCTTCTTGCTCAGCTTCCTGCGCTACATAGACAGCTCTTTGCGCCCGTTGCTCGGCGATTTGTTTCTCCTCAACTGCCTTGGAGAATTCCGGAGAGAACGCGAGGTCAACGACACTGGTATCCAGTATGATAATTCCGTACTTATCTAAGCGTTCACCTAAAGCCATATCAAAGTCTCGCTTTAATTCATCCCGTTTGGTAATCGCTTCTTCAACGGTTCTCCTCGCCGCTGCAATTTTGAAGGATTCCTGAGTCTGGGGTGCAATAATTTTCGACACGATATTTTGTAACGTTCCTTGTTTCCTTCTCACCTCAACCACCTTGGTTGGATCGAGGCGGAAGTTGATGGCGAAGCTAGCGGATAAATCCTGAAGATCCTTAGTGGAGCTTTGCGCCGGAACTTCAAACTTTTGCACCGTCACATCATAGATGTCTACGGCTGAAATCAAAGGTGGTTTGAAGTGAACACCTTCGAGTAATGCTCCATCTCTAGCTTTCCCCAATATGCTCAAGACTCCAGCTTGTCCGGGGTTGATAATGACAAACGAACTAAAGGTGAGGAGAATCAAGGCTGCGGCTAAAATCCCCCCCAATAAAGCTTGCCAATTCTGTGAATTCTGATACTTCAAGTCCTACTCTCCTGAATAATTTAAAGCCACTGAGGACTATTCCCAGCCTACCAATCTCGCAGCCGACTTTACAGAATTTTAAGCTGAGCATTGCTGGTGTCTTATTTGGCAGCCTAACATAAGTGACTGCTGCTTGCGGGACTGGGCTACAGCCTACCCAAATCTTGCAAGAAGATTGATGGTCAAAAAGTCGTGGCGACAAACTCATCCCAACGCCTCTCTTGTACAATCCAAATCTTAAAAATTAAATTTATTTAATATTTTTTATGGAAAATAAAAAAACATAAAATAATGAATTCTATATAGGTGTTTTCCTAAAATAATGCTAATAATATATACAGGGGTTTTTCCCTAAAAATATCAAATTGCTAAGATAGGTTGAACTATCACTACATTTGTGTAAATTCACTAATCGTTAAGTAGCTATATAGAATTATCTAATGAAGTCTTTAAAGTTATTATTTGTGCCTTTGGTTGCATTCTTCTTAACAGTAGTAATCCTTTGCTCTGCTCCTTCTAATCCCGCGTTGTCAAATCCAATTCATTGGTCTTATAGTGGCGAAGATAACCCGATTCATTGGGGGGAGTTAAGTTCTGAATTTTTAACGTGTAAAATAGGCAATCAGCAGTCTCCAATTAATATTACAAAATCCGAGGAACCCGAATTATCAAATATTAAGTTTAATTATAAAGATACGCCATTCAGAGTAATCAATAACGGTCATGGAATAGAAGTAAAATATGAATTCGGAAGTTTTATTGAAATTGATGAAAAACGATATGAACTGCTCCAATTTCATTTTCATGCACCTAGTGAACATACGGTTGAGGGAAAAATATATCCGGTGGAAGCTCACTTAGTTCACAAAAGTCAAGATGGAAAATTAGCAGTCGTTGGGGTTTTTATGAAAGAAGGTAAACTCAACGATTTCATTGAAACGTTATGGACTCATATTCCTACCCAGAAAGGAGAAAAACTTGTTCAGGGTATTAGCGTGAATGCTAGTGTTCTGCCACCAGACAACAAGTCTTATTACAGTTACATTGGCTCCTTAACTACCCCTCCTTGTAGTGAAGGAGTGAGTTGGAATGTGATGAGAACTCCTATTGAGATATCCTCAGAGCAAATTGCCAAATTAACATCGGTTTATAGTAGGAATGCTAGACCTGTTCAACCTCTCAATCAAAGAATTGTTAAGGTCAAAAATTTTTGAATTTGTTAGACGTTCTGCTAAGAAGCTTGATAGCAGATTACAGGACGAGCTATTTAGTCTGCTAGTTACTCGATAATTTATTCAATCAGTAGGTAGATTGCTCAAGGAATTCTCCCTAGCGCGTTGAATTTGATGAAGGTGAGAAAATCTGGGTGACAGATAATAGACTTTTGTTATATCTTGGCAGGGTATGGCACGCAAAGATCGTGCCCCGATGACTTATATACTAGGTGAAAACACCTAAAAAACTATCGGAAATAGGGCTGTCATGTACCCTATTTCTCGTCGTCAGTTTTTTCAATTTGCTGGGTCTACTCTGGCAAGCTTAGGATTAAATCAGCTTAACATTCAACGACAGGGCAATCGCTACGGAAAGGTTTTAGCACAAAGTACTCCTCGCAAACTGGCTTTACTCGTTGGCATCAATCAGTATTCATCTTCTCCCTTGGATGGATGTTTGAATGATGTAGAGTTGCAGCGCAATCTGCTGATTCACCGTTTTGGGTTTAATCCTAAAGATATTTATACTCTGATTGATGAAAAAGCTACTCGTTCTGGAATTTTAGACGCATTTGAAGGGCATTTAATTCAGCAAGCTAAGCCTGGGGATGTAGTCGTATTTCACTACTCTGGGCATGGTTCTCTCGTTCTCGATCCCGATCCTATCTTCGTGGGTTCGAGTCGGGATAAGAGTGGAGTCAATGGTACCTTTGTTCCGATTGATAGTTCCCTACCCGATGAATATCCTGCCCAAGGTGGTACTGTACAAGACATTATGGGACATACTTTATTCCTGTTGATGTCGGCTGTTAAGAGTGAGAATTTTACGGCTGTTCTGGATAGTTGCTATTCAGGTGCTGCTACTAGAAAATTTAAAGTCCGTGCGCGAGAAGGTGGGGAAAAGGTACAGATTTCTCGTGAAGAAAAAGCCTATCAAGACAAGTGGTTGTCACGTCTGAGTCTTTCTCGTGAAGAGTATATCAGGCGGTATCGAGCGGGAGTTGCGAAAGGCGTTGTCTTGGCAGCAACAAACCCCAATCAAACGGCAGCAGATGCACGTTTTAATGGTTTCTATGCAGGCGCTTTTACCTACAAATTGACGCAGTATCTTTGGCAGCAAACAGGTACACCAGAAAGTGCGATCACCTACGTGGTTCCTAAGATACCTAAAGACTTTGACCAAACTCCCCGTTATGAAGCGAAGGTGGGAAGTGGGTATGAAAAGCAACCCATGTATTTCATCAATACCCCCAATCCGGCAGCAGATACTGTGGTTACTGAGGTGAAGGGGAATGAAGCGAAGTTGTGGTTCGGTGGGGTAGAGTTGGGTGCGATCGCACCGGGTACAGTGTTTAATGCGATCACCGATAAGGGGAAGGTAACTTTGCGATCGCGTGAGGGTTTAGTGGGAGTAGCGACAGTGGAGGGTGCTATTCAACCAGGGGCATTGTTGCGGAAGGCAGATTAATCTTCAGGCCGTTCATTATTATGAGGTAACAAGCATTGGGTGGGTTAGGCGTAGCGGTAACCCACCCTAAAACTTAATTTCCAGTCCCCAGATTCATCCTCCTGGGAAAATCCCCAATCCTTGCATCCAAAATCCAAATGACAGTAGCCGAAACAATTCAGCTTAACCTCCCATTAAATCTGACGCTTTCCCTGAGTCATGATAATTTTGTCGAACTGGCAACGGCTAATCAAGACTTGAGATTAGAAAGAACAGCGACAGGAGAATTGATTGTGAATCCACCGACGGGATGGGAAACAGGGAAGCGTAATGCCAAGATTACCTATCAACTTGTCAAATGGGTTGAGGAACTGGGTGGGGGGGGTATTGCCTTTGATTCTTCTACTGGATTTAGTCTACCCAATGGAAGTGATCGCTCACCTGATGCATCCTGGGTTAGTCAGCAACGGTGGGATTCTCTGAGTGATGAGCAAAAGCAAACGTTTGCCAATGTTTGCCCAGACTTGGTGATAGAATTGCGCTCCAGTTCGGATCGACTCCAATCCCTGCAAACCAAAATGCAGGAATATAGGGATAACGGCGCTAGGTTGGGTTGGCTGATTGACATCCAAAACCGAACAGTTGAAATCTATCGTCAGGGGCGAGATGTGGAAGTGTTGGACAACCCCACCAGATTGTCAGGAGAAGATGTGTTGCCTGGGTTTGTTTTGACTCTAACCGGGATTTTAAGTTGATTGACAGCAGAAGTCAGGCGTTCAGATCCCCGACTTCTTAAAAAAGTCGGGGATCTACGCTAGTGTACCTGCATAACCTCTAAACTCTCAGAGATAGAGTGTCACGGTATTGTCGATTAAAGTAGACGCAAGAGAAATAGGTGCCGTGATGGACGACGAGGTGGTTAGGCAGATTGCAAGGAACTCTATCGGGAAGAAATCGCGCTCGGTGTTGCTCAATCTAGTATCGCTTCCAGGGATAGTTCATCGAAGTTTAGCTCTATTTATCGGTGTTCTCTTGTTGTCAGAGTCCGTAGCTGCCACCCCAACACGCTTCTCCCCCCTTAAAAAGGGGGGCTGGGGGGGATCATCAAGCATTGCCCAACAGCCAGCAGCTAGTGAGCAAGACGCAACTCGCGCCGCTGCTAAACGAGCTTATCAGGAGGGAGAGCAACTACGGAAGCAAGGAACAGCAGAATCTCTACGACAAGCAATTACAAAATATGAAAAGGCGCTAGCCCTGTATCGTGCTGTCGGAGATAGCCAATCAGAAGCTGTCAGCCTGAATCAGATTGGCTTAATCTACTCCGTATTAGGAGAAAAGCAAACAGCGCTGGATTACTTCAACCAATCCTTGCCCTTAAGACGGGCTACTGGGGACAAGGCAGGGGAAGCTGCTACCCTCAATAACATCGGTACAGTCTACCACGCATTAGGAGAAAAGCAAAAAGCGCTGGATTTCTACAACCAATCCTTGCCCTTGACTCGGGCTACTGGGGACAAGGCAGGGGAAGCCATTACCCTCAATAACATCGGCGCAGTCTACGACGCATTAGGAGACAAGCAAAAAGCGCTGGATTTCTACAACCAATCCTTGCCCTTGACTCGGGCTACTGGGGACAAGAAACAGGAAGCGGTTACTCTCAGTAACATCGGTCGAGTCTACGACGCATTAGGAGACAAGCAAAAAGCGCTGGATTTCTACAACCAATCCTTGCCCTTGACTCGGGCTACTGGGAACAAGGCAGGGGAAGCAACTACCCTCAATAACATCGGTACAGTCTACGACGCATTAGGAGACAAGCAAAAAGCGCTGGATTTCTACAACCAATCTTTGCCCTTGAGACGGGCTACTGGGGACAAGGCAGGGGAAGCCACTACTCTCAATAACATCGGTGGAGTTTACGACGCATTAGGAGACAAGCAAACAGCGCTGGATTTCTACAACCAATCCTTGCCCTTAACTCGGGCTACTGGGAACAAGACAGGGGAAGCGGTTACTCTCAATAACATCGGTCGAGTCTACGACGCATTAGGAGAAAAGCAAAAAGCGCTGGATTTTTTGAACCAAGCCTTGCCCTTGAGACGGGCTACTGGGGACAAGGCAGGGGAAGCCACTACTCTCAATAACATCGGTTTAGTCTACGACGCGTTAGATCAAAAGCAAACAGCGCTGGATTTCTACAACCAATCCTTGCCCTTGAGTCGGGCTACTGGGAACAAGACACAGGAAGCCGTTACTCTCAATAACATCGGTACAGTCTACGACGCGTTAGGTCAAAAGCAAACAGCGCTGGATTTCTACAACCAATCCTTGCCCTTGACTCGGGCTACTGGGAACAAGACACAGGAAGCCGTTACCCTCACTAGCATCGGTTTAGTCTACGACGCGTTAGGTCAAAAGCAAACAGCGCTGGAATTCTACAACCAATCCTTGCCCTTGAGACGGGCTACTGGGGACAAGGCAATGGAAGCGGCTACTCTCAATAACATCGGTTTAGTTTACGACGCATTAGGAGAAAAGCAAAAAGCCCTGGAATTCTACAACCAATCCTTGCCCTTGAGTCGGGCTACTGGCAACAAGGCAGGGGAAGCCCTCACTCTCTATAATGTCGCCTACCTAGAACGCAACCGAGGCAATCTCAACTCAGCTTTAACTCAGATGGAGGCTGCAATCAAAATTATTGAAAACCTCCGCACCAAAATAGGTAGCCAAGAACTCCGCGCCTCATATTTTGCCTCAGTGCAGGATTATTACGAGTTCTATATCGACCTGCTGATGCAGTTGCACAAAACCAACCCTAATAAAGGATACGACGCCCTAGCTCTCCACGCCAGCGAACGCGCCCGTGCTCGCTCTTTGTTAGAACTCCTCACCGAAGCCAACGCCAACATCCGCCAAGGCGTTAACCCCGAACTCCTCCAACAAGAACGCACCATCCAACAGCAACTCAGCGCTGCCGAATACAACCGAGAACAACTGCTCAAAGGTCAATACACCGATAAACAATTAAACGAAATCAAACAACAAATTGCCACCCTCCTCACCCAGTTGCAGCAACTTGAAGGACAAATCCGAGTCAACAGCCCCCGTTATGCAGCCTTAAAGTATCCCCAACCCCTCAACCTGCAACAGATTCAGCAACAAGTCCTCGATGACAATACCATTCTGTTGGAATACTCATTAGGCGAAGAACGCAGCTATTACTGGGCTGCCTTTGTGGTGCAAGGAGAATGGCGGTAAGACTATGCCACCCAAAGCTGCTGAGAAAATCGAATTGCGAAGGTGACTAATAAAAGCGCAAAAAATCCCATAATCGGGTATCCCCAACGCGGGTAACGAGCCAGCCACAAGCCGAACGCGATCGCTAACGAGACAATACTGTAAGCGTAGCGATCAATAGATACAACCCTTCCAGTATTCAAAATTAAAGCAAAGACACACAAGCCATAAACCCATACCGTGAGGCTGAGTTGAGTTCGCGATTGCCTTTGGCAGTGCCCCTTGGGCAATCGCCACAACAAACACAGCCCGCCAAAAACCATCACGGCTTTAATCAAACTGTCACCCCCCAAAAGCCACAGCACAAACCCTAACAGGCAAAAACCATAGCCGACTTTAATCGAACCGATGGCTTGACGAAAGCGCCACAACAAAAAGGCAATAACGCAAATTCCAACAAATAAGACTGGATGTGAAGGATCTTTAATCGTACCTGTAGTGGCATCAATCGACCCAATCACAACCTTTCTCAATATCTCCAACCACCCCTGCCACGCAAATCCCTCGGTTCTCCCCCAAGCTTTCTGTGTATGCAAAAATACCAAAGGGTCTCCAAAACGAAGCGTGCAATAAGCAACATACAGCAAAGTCCCTACACTGGTGGCTAACCCTGCCACATAAGCGATCGCACCTCGACGTTCTCGCCACGCGACAATCAGAAATGTCGGTGCTAGCATCACTCCAGTGATCCGCGTGGCACTCGCTAAAGCCCCCCACAAGGCAACCCAGGCATAGTGCCGTTTCTCAAACGCTCGTAAACTAGCTGAGCTCAACAACAGAAACAGCCCTTCTGTATAAATCACCGTGCCATAGAGTGAGAATGGACACCAGGCTAGAGTGGCGATTGTCCACCGCGCCGATTCTTTTCCGTGACACTGTTCTACCCACACATAAATCAGCATCAAGGCAGCTAAAAATGCCAGATTATTCACCAGTGTCCCTGCCACCTCAAACGGCAAACCAAAAGCCATGACGCCCCGGATAACCAACGCCAACAAGGGAAAGAAGGCAACCGTATGTTGCTTGCCATCATCGGCATATTCGTAGCCAGACATGACCAATTTCTGATACCACTCCCCATCCCAACCAGCGAAGACATCCCAGCCAATTTCTGGAGCAATCCCTCGTGGTGGTACTGGCAGGGAAGGAGCAATTAGGAACATTGCGACGAGAATCAGCAATCGGCTCAACAGCCACATGAGTAGGGCAAAGAGCAAGCCATTATTCAGGCAGAACTGTGAAAATTTTCCGAGTTTGCGAATAATTTGTAAAGGCTGAGAATGAGAGCTGGGTTCTGTCTGATTTTTAGGGAATTGTTCCATTCAAGAATTTTGACTACCGACGATTTTTCTTATCCAATACCCACAACTTGAGGTGGCTCAAATTGAGAGACTGCCGCATCCCGATGCTTGAGTAACGTTCCCTGAGGTAGTGGCCCCTGTAAGTGATTCCAAGGCAATACTTTATCCGTTGACCAATTAGTATGAACGTAAAAATCCAGTTCCGGTAATTGTCCTTTTAGCTCTTTGAAGGCACGGCGATAACTGCCTACAGAGTCTCCGTAATGTCGCGTGAGTTCTAACAGATGGGATAATCTGCGATCGCCTCTTGATATCAAGGCTTGAATCACCGACCAGTTATAGCTTTCCGGTCGAAAATCGATTCCTTGGGGTTTAAGGTGTTTCTGCAAAAACTTCAGCCGCTTCTCTGCCTGAGAATTCACCCCAAACCACTGAAATGGGGTATGAGCTTTTGGAACGAAGGTACTGCAACCGAAAGTCAAACGTAAACCGGGAGCGGCTTTTTTGATCTGTTTCATCATCGCCACGGTTTGTTCCACGTCGGACATTTCCTCTCCCGGAACACCCACCATCCCATAGAGTTTGAGACTCTTTAATCCACCGGCTTTGGCATTAAGGGCAGCTTGAAGAATTTCCTCGTTGGTTAGCTTCTTATTAATAATTTGCCGCAGCCGTTCTGAACCACTTTCTACCGCGATAGTAATAGAGTTTGTCCCTCGTTGAGTGAGCGTTTCTGCTAGCTTCGGTGTGACTGTATTGGTTCGCACAGAGGCAATACTCAGCCGCACATCCTCATACCTCGGTTGAGATAGGTAAT
This sequence comes from Microcoleus sp. AS-A8, assembly GCA_039962225.1. Taxonomy (NCBI): domain Bacteria; kingdom Bacillati; phylum Cyanobacteriota; class Cyanophyceae; order Oscillatoriales; family Microcoleaceae; genus Microcoleus; species Microcoleus sp. AS-A8. Next base: position 154,628 of record JAMPKV010000013.1, on the reverse strand, counting down.
CGAGCAATACTTCAAACTCAGGATGCTGTGTTACCGATGCTCCCAGTAAGCCAATCCGCTTGGTTACCTCTAACCCCCTGTCAATGGCTGGAATCAAAGACTCCGTCGCACTTGGCGTCCGAAAGGGTAGCGTGAGATAACTCGCCAAACAGAAGCGGCACATCTCTGGGCAACTGCGTACCACTTCCACCATATAGATATTTTCCCAAGCGGCTTTTTCCGTCACCACGGTTGAAGCCGATAGGGTATTACCCCGATAAGTCTGTTTTTCCACCCGTGGGGGAATCTCAGCCTCTACGGGTTGAATGGATTGAATTTCGCCCGTTGAGTCGTGGTAAGTTATCTCATACAAGCTGGGAACATAGACTCCCGGTACCTGCGCTAGATGCCGTAGTTGTGTTTCTCTTTGAGCGGAGCGAACTTCTTTGTAAGCTTCTAGGAACTCACCCAGCAGAATTTCTCCATCCCCTAGCAAAATTAGATCGAAGAAATCTGCAAAGGGTTCTGGGTTCGCTGTCAATACCGGCCCCCCCCCAAAGACGAGGGGATGGTGATCCTCTCGCTCAACCGACCTCAACGGAATTCCTAAATCTTCTAGGGAGTTCAATAAGTTGACATAATCTAATTCCCATGATAGAGAGTAACCTAATAATTCCGGTTGTCCCGGTAAAGGTTCATGAACATCCGTGAACCAACGGCTGACTTGCAGGTCGGAGCGCGAGGCTAGAGTTGCCCACACAACTTGATAACCCAGGCTGGTAATGCCCACGCTGTATTCATTAGGAAAAGCAAAGATTGTAGGAATGGCACCCGCTTGGGGGGTAGCGGGTGTAAACAAAAGGCGTTCAGATGCGAAAACAGCAGAGGTCACAGGCGTTGCACGAGGGTTATCAAGGAATTGTTTCACCTATATATAATTTTAAGAACCAAAATCAGTAGCGCCAAAACCAGGGTGACGGCGTTAGACACAATAATAGGCATCGCTCCAATAGCAAATCCATATATGATCCATAGAAAAATACCGACAGAGAAGGTAATCATCATGACTAAAGAAACATCTTTAGCTGACTTGGATTTCCATGTTTTGAGCAGTTGAGGTAAAAAAGCGATTGTTGTCAGTGTTCCAGCGATTAATCCCAAAATATTGATGAATTGTGTGCCCATTTAGATGCTGTCTCTCCCACTTTCTAGAATAATATGATGGTATTTTTGAGAGAAGTCCGATAAAATCTCACCTGGCATGTATCATCGAACACGATATTTTGTTGACGATGGTTAGGAAGAGCTGTATCGGAGAAATAGTCCCCTATGCAAAAAAAAGGAGCTTCTTGTTTATCTGCTGTACAGGGTAATAGAAAATAGTGCTGAGCGACCCAAGGGGGTCAAAAGTTAAGGCACAGCCAAACCAAGGTAACCCAAGCTTGTGGAAAGCCTTGCTCCCTAAATAGATAGAGGCTTCTGGGGCATCGGATTTAACATTACATCAAAAAGAAAATCGCGGCCTATCGCAGATCTTGATCCCAAGCCCTAAAATAAGCAAGAAGTTGTGGCGGCTTGTGGTGTAACTGAGGAGTTAAAGTGTCAAAGTTCATCCCAAAGCATAAAGACTTATCAAGTCAGATCAATTCATCGGCGTCAACAGAATCCGAGCCGGAATCGCTGTCTGCTGATCAGCAACAAGATCAGACAGGGCAACCGAAATCGAGTCATGGGCTATTGACGCGATGCCAACAGGGTGTAACACTCACGTTCAACGGCCTCAAGCGTGTTTCGACGCCGGTCATTGAGCAGTTCACAGGACCTAGAAAGCTACATCGTCGCCCTTGGTTTTGGTTGGGAATCGGTGTTGGAGGTGGTGCGATCGCGTTGGGTGTCGGGTGGCTAGCTCTAGAGAACAGTATTCCGGATTCTACCGCCGATCTCTTGACCTATGTCCGAGATGACACGATTACGATCAAAGCGGAAAATGGTGAGATTCTCCAGCAAATTGGGCCAGCCACCCGCGAGACGATCAAAATTCGAGAAGTTCCCAAAACCTTAACTCAAGCCTTTCTGGCGACCGAAGACCAGCGCTTTGAAAAACATCACGGGGTCGATTACCAGGGAATTCTCCGCGCTGTACTATCTAACATTCAAGCTGGGGATGTCGTAGAAGGTGGCAGCACCATCACCCAGCAGCTTGCTCGAATTGTCTACTTCAATCAGGAGCGAACAGTCGCGCGTAAGCTCAAAGAAATGCTGATGGCGCAAAAAATTGAGAAGAATGTTGACAAAAACACTATCCTTGAGCGGTATTTAAACCTCGTTTATCTGGGTTCCGGTGCTTATGGAGTTGCAGATGCGGCTTGGGTCTACTTTAGCAAACCGATGAAAGATTTGACCCTGCCCGAAATGGCGATGATTGCCGGGTTGCCCGCGGCTCCTAATGACTACTCACCTTTAAGCAACCCCAAAATCGCCAAAGAGCGGCGTGATGTTGTCCTAGTCAGGATGCTAAACAACGGATTCATCACGAAAGCACAAGCGGATGAGGCTATTGCCACGCCTGTGGTGACAAAACCGAGCAATCCCAAGCGACTGGAACGAAAAGCCAATTACTTTACCGACTACATTCAACAAGAACTCCCCAAGTACGTTTCTAAAGAAAAAATAGCTCAGCAGGGATTGACGATTGAAACCACTTTAAATGTGAACTGGCAAAACGCCGCTGAAGAAGCCGTTCAAGAAACCGTTAAACGAGAAGGACGCTGGCAAGGGTTTAAGCAAGCGTCTTTGGTTGCCATTGACCCACGCACCGGACAGATTAAGGCCATGGTGGGAGGCAAGGATTTTTATAATCAACAATTTAACCGTGTCACTCAGGCTAAGCGTCAGCCCGGTTCTACCTTTAAGACATTTGTGTACGCCACAGCCGTCGCCGCAGGTATCTCTCCCAATCGCGGCTACCTAGATGCGCCCTATACCGTCGATGGCTACACACCGAAAAACTATGGGGATAAATTCCGAGGTTGGGTCAATATCCGAGATGCCTTCACCCATTCGATTAATGTTGTAGCGTTGAAAACGCTCATTGATGTGGGTTGGGAGCCTACGATTGATGTAGCAAAAAAAATGGGTATTGAATCGACACTCCACCCAACTTACTCCCTCGCCTTAGGAGCCTCTGAGGTAAATCTTTTAGAGCTCACCAGTGCTTATGGCACTCTGGCAACCCAAGGATTGCATACCAATCCTTATGGTATTCACCGCATTCTCGATCAGCACGGTAAGGTTATTTACGAGGAAAAAATTAAGAGTGAGCGGGCGATTGACCAAGAAACGGCTGCTACCATGACTTGGATGCTGCGAAATGTCGTCAAGGATGGTACGGGTCGTTCGGCTCAGCTCGATAATCGCCCGGTTGCTGGAAAGACGGGCACTTCAGACGAGGCTCGCGACCTCTGGTTTATTGGTTACATTCCCCAGATGGTAGCTGGTGTCTGGCTCGGCAATGATGACAACAAACCCACCTCTGGCGCGAGTAGTACAGCCGCCTATACCTGGCATCAGTTTATGGAAAAGGTGGTCAAAGATATGGAAGTTGAGAAATTTCCTGACCGCCCGACACAAATAGAAAACCGCAAGCCCACGATTAAAGCCCAACCCATTAGACCCAAACGAGCGATAACCAGAGCGATTCCTAATTCGGATTCGGATTCTGATAGCGCGTCCGAAAGGAATTCAGAAAGCACCTCTAGAAGGCGCTATAGAACAGAGGCAAGTTTTAGCGGTAGTTCTCGCTCTAATGCTTCCGAAAATACCTCTTCAGACGACAGTTCTTCGAGGCGGCGGCGACGGCGGCGCAGATCTAGTGAGAGTCAATCGGCCTCTCAAAGCTCCAATGAGAGTCAATCAGAAACGCCAAGACGTTCCCGGCGGCGGCGAACCTATGTGGAAGATAGTAGCTCCAACGAGTCAAGTTCTCGGCGTCGGCGAAGCTATGGGGAAAATAGTAGCTCCAACGAGTCAAGTTCTCGGCGTCGGCGAAGCTATGGGGAAGATAGTAGCTCCAACGAGTCAAGTTCTCGGCGTCGGCGAAGCTATAGGGAAGATAGTAACTCCAACGAGTCAAGTTCTCGGCGCTCCAGTTCTCGGCGCTCCAGTTCTCGGCGCTCAAGCTCCAGAAGCTCAGATTCCAATGCCACAGAGTCCAGCAACTCGACTTCCACCCGCTCATCCTCCAGAAGGCGGCGCTCTTCCCAAAGGATTGATCAATCAAGTTCATCAACAGCTCCCACGCCCAGACGACGCCGACGCAGGTATGAATCCGCACCATCAGCGGCTCCTCCAGCTCCTCCAGCGTCTAGAAAAGTATCACAACCTGCTCGCGAGTCAGCTCCTAGTGCACCAGCGCCTCCCCCAGAGCCACCGGCACCAGCCGCACAGTAATAAAGCTAGTGCAATAGGAGCAAAAGTTTGTCACCCCCTCCCTGAAAAGAGGGAGAGCATGGCTGAGTCTAGAGACAGTGGTGAGTTCAGCCTTTTGGGCAGAGCCTTGAAGCCTTCTTTTTTTGTCCCTCTTGGCTTCAATCAGGCAGATCCAACTCAAGAGTGATAGAAGCTTCTCTATGTTTTGGTAGGATAACCAAAATACCATAAGGAGTTTACAAACGATGCATTTATTAATGGATTTAGGAGTAGACGCGGCTCCGCATTTTCCAGTTTCTTTTACCCTGGTGTACGTTGTAGGTTTTATTGCGGCTGTAACCATTGGTTCAATTGCCTGGTACAACTCGAAGCGTCCTCCCGGTTGGGAAAACAAAGAGCGTCCTGATATTGTGCCCAAGGTAGAAAAGAAAGATAATCCTGGCTTATAAAAACCCCATCATGACTAGTTAACAGAGTCAATCTGCTAAGAACAACTAGCATTCTTGATTCCTGCCTCTTGACACAGCTTGGAGGCAGTATTTCATTAAAAAACCTTCAATCGATCTTGACTCAACTTGTGGTATTCATGACCACAATTACTTATCCTGCCAAGAATCGTCGTTTTATTGACGTAATAGCATAAGTATGCTAGGGGATTGTTAACGGGTCAACAATCCTGAAACAATTCTATAGCCGAGCTTAGGTTTTATTCAGGGAGGGCGGCGTAATCAGTATTTCTCAAGCGCCTGAGCAACCAATCAAATCGAGCCTTGGCAAGGGGAACATTATCCAGCATTTCGGGGGATAGGTCATCGGCTGAGGTGCTATCGTCTTGCAACAGTTGACCTTTGGCATAACCCAAATATCGCACTGTACCCCGTAGTCGGGTGGACATGAAAATGGCGATCGCCCGATAAAAACGGGACGCAAATCCTTCATCCTCTCTCAGTTTTTCCACCAAACTCGCTCTAGGAATCGCTAAAATCAAGGAATTTTCTACAGCCTGAACCGTCGCCGACGGGGGACGGGCATCAGCGAAGGACATTTCGCCCACAACGGCACCACTGGTTAAGCGAGCGATCGTCTTGCCTTCTAGGGCGGCAACAGACACCGACAGCGTTCCCTCCAGGAGAATCAGAAGTGTATCGATGGGCCGACCTTCTTGGATGAGTACTGTTCCCGCAGGCACTTCCTCGCGACGACCTGTTGAGATCATCCAATCGATGTCCTCGTCCACTAGTTCACCCAGTAAAAAAAAGACCTTTTTCATAACGTTGGTTCTGTTTCTAGTTGTGGTAGCAGGAGCAGTGTGGCAACTTCCTGACACACCCTGAATACGCTGTTTCCCTATCTTAGATTTGAAGTCTTTAGATAACTATTATGGTTGAACACAAGTCTTCAGGTTGCCAAAAACCAGAAAAATCTTTAACATTTGTTAAAAATCGAGGAAAGTACTGAGCTAAGTTTGGGGAACCTAGGGATATCTTTCCTAGACCTAGGGCAATACTCGAAAGGGGAGAGGTGATAGGTTAAAGGCGACCCCACAAACAAAGAATACTGTTAAGTACTGGGGCGATTCCTGGGGATTTTCAGCCCTCACATCTAGGGGGAGTCTTTGTCTCGACACAGTGACTATCAAACCAACTTTTCGATCATCTGCCGTGCCTAACGGATCGCAAGAGTTTCAATCGGGAGTTCGCCTTAACACGCCAGCTACCCTAACGTAACTCGCGACTGCACAGCGATCGCTGTGCAGAGAGTTCACGCCCAAATGCCCAATTGAGGCATGAAGGGTTAGACCCCTCATTAATTGACCAACACTATCATAAATTTGAGGGATTGAGAAGCAGACCAGAGAGTTGGGAGAGCATTCTGCCTTCAGTTGACCAATTTTTTCTTGGGTTATGAAACAATCTACTACATCCTTAGACCGAGACAAACTCAGACAGTTCCTTAACCTGGCAGCTATCCTTGCCGCCTTTGGCATGAATGTTTGGGCGAACGTCGCCCCACTCAACGGACTCACGATTGGCGCAATTTCCAATACCTTCTTCCGAGAGGTTTTGATTGTTCCGGCAAACTATGCATTTGCCATCTGGGGACTGATTTATCTAGGTTTGCTAAGCTTCGGCGTCTATCAGGTACTGCCTGCCCAAGCACAAAACCCTAGTCTGCGGCGGATGGGGTATCTTTTGGTCGTGGCTTGCTTGGCTCAAATTGCCTGGGTATGGGTCTTTCAGTACCAATGGTTCACTCTCTCAGTGCTGGCGATGCTAGGAATTTTGCTGCCCTTGATCGGAGTTTATCAGCGGCTGGGGATTGGCACAAACCGAGTTTCAAGGTTAGAAAAGTGGTTGGTTCACATTCCTTTGAGTATTTATCTGGCTTGGATTAGTGTGGCGACTATCGTCAATGTGGCATCAACACTCTACAGCCTAGGGTGGAACGGTTGGGGAATTGACTCGCAACTGTGGACAGCGATCGCATTAGTTGCCGGTGGAGCGATCGCCGCTATCGTTACCATTGGGCACAGGGATATAGCTTTTGTCCTGGTTTTTGTTTGGGCTTTCATCGCGATTGCCGTGCGTCAGGGTAACATCCTGCTGATTACAACAACAGCCGGAGGATTAGCGATTGCTCTCATTTTATTACTCGTGTTCAGCTTACTACGTCGTCAAAATTCCCGCGTACAATCCCCATGACTAGTAATGTTTTCCACAACAAGCAAAAATTCTTTGATCGCTGGGCACCCAACTACGACTGCCTGTTTACGACGATATTTTACCAGGCTGTCCACAAACGGATGCTAGAATACGTTGAATTACCCCATCAACCCCATGTCCTCGATCTCGGTTGTGGTACAGGTCGTCTGCTGCATCGCCTCGCCACCCAATTTCCCACACTTCAAGGTACGGGGTTAGACTTATCGACGGAAATGCTGCGTCAAGCGCAACAGCGCAACCAGCATGGAACTCGACTCACTTATCGTCAGGGTAATGCTGAATCCATGCCCTTTGCGGAAGGTGAATTTGATGCTGTGTTTAATACCATCAGCTTTCTGCATTACCCCAATCCTCAACAGGTTGTTTCCCAAGTGAATCGGGTACTGCGTCCCGGTGGACGTTTCTACCTAGCTGACAATACCGTTAGAGAAGAAACGGGCGATCGCTTATTCGGGTTTTCTCCCGGCGGTATTCGCTGTTACAGCCCACAGCGACGAGAGCAATTGGGTGCAGCCGCAGGTTTCGAGTGTTTGGGGCATTACTATCTTCTCGGTTCAGTTCTGCTGACGATTTTTAGTCAGCCCGTTTAGTTGGCGAAAAAATCTACTTCACGACTAAAATATGGCCTTAAATATTAACACGTTCTGATACTGAGTCATCGCTCTAACGCTTTATTGAAGATGGGTTAAGATTGTGTGGCTGTAGCTGAGGTATAGGCTTCAATTCTTCCTGTATATCGACATTATTCTGGAAAGATGCTTCAGTTTTGCAGAAAGATTCTCTCGAAGCTCTATTTTTTTCTAGAAGGCATGAAATTTCTTGGTTCATCCTCTGTTGCCATGGGTTTTGTGGAAGAGAAGGAGCTAAGTCACGACCGAGTCGATTAGCATCAGAAGGACTTAAACCAAATCTCTCATTCGCGACTACTTTTGTCGATTCACCCACAAGCCAAGCTGTATTAAGCGATAAAGCGATCGCCAGTGTTATCGGGATAAAATGTAGTTTCATTACGCGTATGCCCCTGTATCTGTGTCCTTTTACTTACTATTGTGAGACAGCCAGATTGGAGGAGACTCACCCGATTGGATGACCAGACAGTAGGATGTTACAAGGATGTATGAGCGGTTTAACAAAGATTTCTAACGATCACTTTTTGTTACTCAACTCAATCTCGACTATCATGGCAGAAAAGCTCTACGATATGCGAACTGCAAGACTGTTGATCGGGATATCCGAGCTAATTGAAACTAAGGAAGATTAGAATGAAAACACTCAAAATCATGCCGCTGATTATGGGAGTGATTGTCGCAGCGGCTATTGCTGCCACTCCAATGGCGGCTATGGCTCAACAACAATCACAGCCGACTAGTGGCGAAATCGTTTTAAGTCAAGAACAGCAAGCTAAGTTTAAAGACATACGAGAGCAAACTATCTCTAAAATTTCCAAGGTGCTCTCACCCGCGCAAATGGAGGAGTTCAAAAAGAAGGGGCCACAGGGGCTGACAAATCTGTCAGACCCGCAGAAAACGCAACTTCAGCAGATTTTTGAATCTTATCTAACTTCCATTCGAGGTATCTTGACACAGGATCAACTTCGGCAAATCGAGCAAGCTCAACCCAAGCAGTAGAACCGTTGAGCGGGAAGAACGAATTTTGTTGGGATATTCAGGGTTAGGTGTACCAATAGAGTGCCTAAACTCACCTCTACAAAATAGGAAAATACTCTGAAATAAGAGCGATCGCTTTTCTACATCATTCTAAAGGCGATCGCTTCTGTATTTGGAATACATCATCATCGGTTTACGAACTGTGCTTCCTATTCTCAATTTCAGCCATAGGTAACAATAGGGTATCCTCAATATGCTGTCGTACCTCACGACTGACGTAACAATCACTATTAAGACAATCCACCAATAACTGATTGGCATCGTAATAAGCTTTCAACAATTTCTTTTGCTCCTCGCTGAACTGCCAATCATGAGCGAGACTTCGATGTTTAATTAATATATCTCTTAACCGTTTAGCCCAAGCTTGACCTTCAACTTCCCACCATTGCCTAAACTTCCGCTCGTTACTATCTAAATCAGGGAGTTGCTGCTTAAGTTCTTGCAGCGCTTGCCCTAGATTCGGATCTAGGATAGGGGCACGCTCACAAGCCAGGAAAAATGCCCCCTTAAAGGCATAAGGATAATACGTTAGATCCAGTTCAATGGCTCGATTGTGCGAAGCGCAGCGCCATAGGCGATCGCACGCAAGAGCCAGGATATCATCTAGACCGACATCCCGTGCCCTAATATTCCCCAACCGCAGGAGAATAAACAGGTCATAGTCAAGGGCGCGTATCAACTCAGAGTCCCGGTAACGCTTCGGATCGTGCTGAGGATGGCGATCGCGAGCGAGATTAAAGTAAAATGCACGCACAGCCACCGTTTTATGGGTCACCTCGACCCCAAGAGATTTCTTACTGACCCAGATCAGAAATTGTTGCAGCTTTTCGTCCGTGGCTAAAAGCTGATCAATCCGCAGTTTCATCAACTGCAACAGGTAATCCGCTGACTGCAACATTCCCACCGTTAGCACAAAAATTGCTCGCCAGCTTGTCTCAGTGATGTGGCTCACTAAACCGTTCAAAGCCTTCTCTAACGCTTGCGGATCGGAACTTTTTACAATCTTTCTTGCTGTAAAATACTCTTGAAATGTGCGATGGGAAAAGGAATAAATATCCCTCGCTCGCTCTACCAATAACCCATGCTGCACTTCAATGGATTTCAGTACAACCTCGCTATCTAGTTGTAATGATTCTAGGTCAGTTTGAGCATGGGGTAGATGGCGGATAAACTCAGCAATATACCGTTCAAAATCTTTCTTTTTAAAGAAAAAATCCTTGCGCTCAAATGTAGCCAGAGCAATGTGACTTAGTAAATCTTTCTTGCGCGACAGCGATAGATTTTGGTAGACTTGGTCACGCATAACCCCACGTTTGGCATCCCATTTTTTTAACAAGGTAGCAATGCCTTGTCTGTATAATTCTGCCCGATCAGTGGGAAAGTCACCCGAATCTTCAAACTCTAATAGTAATAGCGTCAGCAGCAAAGGATTTGTGGCTAGTTCCCGAATCGGTGGATTTAATTGCATCTGTTCGATAAATCGATCAGCCCTATCCAAATCTGACTCTTTGGTCTGAAACCATTTCGTAGTAAATGATTGAATCTGCTTATAATTAAAGTCGGCTACTTCCAATTCTGTGAAGTTTTCCAACATATATTCATGGGCTGAAATTCGGCAGGTGATGACAAACTGATTCCTATGATACTGGTCCGAAAAATCCCGAATCTCCTTAATGATGCGATTGGCAACGATTTCTCTAACTTCATCCAATCCATCAAATAAAATTAATGCCCTTCCTTGTTTAAGGATTTCAGAAATTTGATGGGGTTGAATGCTATGCACAGAGAAAAATTGAGTTATATATTCAAGGCAATTTGGTTGATTATTTGACTCAGATAAATCCCTAATGGCAATAAAAATGGGGACAAAATTCCCTAGTAAATCTCCTGAGCTGCACCGGCTCGCCAGATACTTCAAAAACGTCGTCTTTCCGGAACCAGGTTTTCCTAATACCATCAGCTTAGGGTATTGCTTCACAGCTTCTACCCCTAAGATGCGTTTTTCGGTAATTCTACTCAGTCCAATCCGGTCAAAGCTGTGTACTTCTGGGTCGAAATCTTTTAACAGTTGAGTAATTTTCAGCCGTCTATCCCCAGTTAGTTGCTGCAAAAGATTAACATTAGTATAGATATCCATTAAACCCATGGGCTGGGTCATATCAAGTACCCGTATGGTGCCACAGCGCTGTTGAATGCTAGGGCGTACCTTCTCGCGCAGATATTGCACAAGGGGGTCAATATCGATAGTGATTGTGTCTTCTTGATTAACTATCTGAGGTGCAGCAATCTCTTCCCAGTCCAGTTCAAGCCGGGAGCAGATGGCCTTAAAGATAAAAAGCTCAATTGACTGTCCCTTGAAAAATTTCCAAATTGATGAGCGAGTCTTGAGACCGATTTCATCAGCGAGCAGTGCCTGAGTCAATTCAGTCCGCCTGAATGCTTGTTTAGCTTTTTTAATTCCTTGTTCAGAGGCTGAGAGGGATTGCCTTGCCATCGTTCACTCACAAAGCTTTTGAAACTTGTGTGAAGAGTTTGTAAAGTTTAACAGTTATGTAAAGTTTGTTGATAAATTGACCAAAATCAAACATTACCTGAACATTACTCGAACATAACGCTACTGTACGATTGTCATGCTGGAATTATCTGGATTTGAAATGAATTATAGGAATAAAATTCTGATGAACACTGTTTTGATTGTAGAAGATGAGCCGTCCAACGTTATCGTTTTTTCTAAGATTTTGCGTAAGCGAGGCGGCTTAGCGGTGAAGCATACTGAAAATGTGGAGGAAGTAATGCAAATTGCCGATTCCGGAGAAGCGGACATTATTTTGATGGATGTGGATCTGCGTAACAGCCGCTACAAAGGCAAGGCAATGGATGGTCTTAAAATTACTCAAATGCTCAAAGCCAATCCTCAAACAGCGAAAGTACCAGTCATTCTGGTGACAGCAAGCGTGATGGAGGGCGATCGCGAAAACTTTCTCAAAGTGAGTGGCGCAGATGGGTTCATCCCCAAACCCGTGATCGATCAGCAAGAATTTGTAGATCAGATTCTGGCAATGCTGCCAAAAGACTAATCAGGAATGCTGCGCTAGGGTACGAAGAACTGGGCGAATAGAATGATGTTGTTGACTTTCTTCGTGGAGGGTTTAATCCCTCCCCATTTATTAGTCAACATCGCTAATTCAAAATCCTGGCATTCCCATGAGCTATATCCTGAAAAATCCTGGGATGATGTTTGGGTTAGTCCTAGAGCATCTCCAGATGACTGGCATAGCCCTACTCATTGCGATCGCGATCGCTCTCCCCTTAGCCTTACTGGTGACTCACTACCATTGGCTAAGTGTCCCAGTGCTGGGATTTCTCGGAACGCTCTACACCATACCGAGTCTGGCGCTGATTATCCTGTTAGTCCCGATTTTTGGTCTAAATCGTCAGTCAGTGGTGATTGCCATGATTCTCTATACCCAAGTGATTTTGGTACGCCATTTCTCGGTAGGACTGCAAGCGATTGAGCCTGCAATTTTGGAAGCCGCCAGCGGTATGGGAATGAATGTTTGGCAACGCTGGTGGCAGGTACAAGTGCCGCTGATCTTACCGATTTGTTTAGCCGGTGTGCGTTTAGCGACGATTGTAGCTGTAGCGATCGCAACCATCGGCGCAAAGTTCGGTGCTGGGGGATTGGGAGTACTACTATTTGATGGCGTTGCCCAAAGTCGCAACGATAAGATTTTTGCTGGAGCCATTGTCGTGGCACTCTTAGCCTTCGTCCTCAATGGAATTCTGCTGGGATTAGAATCAATGTCTAGTCCGCTACGGAAAATACAGCCAGTTTCTCGTGCCCGTGCCGTGTAGAGCCTCGTGCCAAGTGGCGAAAGTTTCCCACCAGCCAGATGAAAGGAGGGGGGATTGGGGGATTGGATCTCCGATGAGGATGGGAGAAACACCTATAAAAAACGGGTGGCTTATTTCTGCCAGTCTGCACTAGGGAGCGAACTCAATTCCAGAAATTGCCCGGTCATTCCCTAACCTGTCAAAAGGTTGCCAAGAATACTACCCTTAGTTAAAGATAGCCCTTAAAAAAATTGATTTATGTTTGATGCCCTAGCCGAACGCTTAGAAGACGCCTGGAAGAAATTACGGGGCCAGGACAAAATTTCTCAATCCAATATCCAAGAGGCGCTCAAAGAAGTCCGTCGCGCTCTGTTATCGGCAGATGTTAACCTGCAAGTCGTTAAAGATTTCGTTGCAGATGTAGAAACTAAGGCACAAGGAGCTGAAGTACTCTCTGGTGTCCGTCCCGATCAGCAGTTCATCAAAATCGTTTACGACGAACTGGTACAGGTGATGGGGGAAACCAATATTCCCTTAGCCCAAGCCGATACAGCACCGACGATTGTGCTGATGGCAGGGTTACAGGGAACTGGGAAAACCACCGCCACCGCCAAACTGGCGTTACATCTGCAAAAGCAAAACCGCACCTGTCTGTTGGTCGCCACAGACGTTTATCGACCTGCCGCCATTGACCAGCTAGTCACCCTAGGACAACAAATTAATGTCCCAGTCTTTGAACTGGGTGCGGATGCTGACCCCGTTGAGATTGCGCGTCAAGGCGTAGCGCGGGCGAAGGAAACGGGTGTTGATACCGTAATTATCGACACGGCGGGACGTCTGCAAATCGACCAAGACATGATGGGGGAACTCGCCCGGATTAAGCAAACCGTTCAACCCCATGAAACCCTCTTAGTGGTGGACTCCATGACGGGTCAAGAGGCGGCAAACCTCACCCGTACCTTCCATGACCAAATCGGGATTACGGGAGCCATCCTCACCAAGTTAGATGGTGACACACGCGGTGGTGCAGCCCTTTCGGTCAGGCGGGTTTCGGGTCAGCCGATTAAATTTGTCGGGGTTGGGGAAAAAGTAGAAGCGCTGCAACCCTTTTATCCTGACCGGATGGCATCACGAATTCTCGGTATGGGAGATGTCCTCACGCTCGTCGAAAAAGCCCAAGAGGAAATCGACCTAGCGGACGCCGAGAAGATGCAGGAGAAAATGCTGACGGCAAAGTTTGACTTCAGCGATTTCTTAAAGCAGATGCGCCTATTAAAGAATATGGGTTCCTTGGGCGGCTTGATGAAGATGATTCCAGGGATGGGCAAGCTCAGTGCTGACCAACTGCAACAAGGGGAAACGAAACTCAAGCAATCTGAAGCGCTGATTAACTCCATGACCGCTGAAGAGCGCCGCAATCCCGATTTGTTAGCGAGTTCTCCCTCTCGCCGACGCCGGATTGCGCGTGGTGCGGGCTATACCGAGAGAGATGTCACCAATCTGGTGAGTGAATTTACTAAAATGAGAAATCTCATGCAGCAAATGAGCCGAGGTCAAATGCCAGGAATGGCAGGCATGGGTGGCATGTTTGGCGGCATGGGCGGAAATCCCCCCTCCCAACCGGGTTGGCGCGGTTACTCCGGAGGTGCTTCTTCCAAGAAAAAGAAGAAGGAAAAAAAGAAAAAGGGATTTGGTCAACTCTGAAGCGTTGAATGCTAACCGGTTAAAAGTTGCACGATACAACTGCCAACCTGCCAACGTTCCAACCTTAGAGCCAGAGATCGCTTAAAATCAAACAGGTGAATTATTCCTAAATATGGTCAAACTGAGATTAAAACGATACGGCAAAAAGCGTGAGGTCAGCTACCGAATTGTCGCAATTCAAAGTAATGCACGTCGCGATGGACGCCCTCTAGAAGAATTGGGCTTCTACAATCCCAGAACAGATGAAACACGGCTCAAAGTTCCAGAGATTGTCCAATGGCTCCAAAATGGTGCTCAGCCCACTGATACAGTGCGTGATATTCTGAGGAAAGCCAATGTTCTCGAACAAGTCCACGCCTGAAACACCCTCCGCCTCCTCTCAAAATGCTAGCCCGGACTATATCGGTCTTGTGCGATTTTTGTTCGAGCCGTTTTTAGAGTCACCGACTTCGCTAAAGGTAGACTGCGAGAAATCCAATGCCAATGAGCGGGTATGGATTCGGTTGGCGTTCGACGGGTCAGAGAAGGGACGCGTGTTTGGTCGGGGAGGACGCAACATTCAAGCGATTCGGACGGTCATTCAATCAGCCGCTCAGGCGGCTGGTCAATTTGTCCATCTGGATATTTACGAAGACCCGAATGAAGGTTCCCGGCGAGAGAGTTCCTCAAGTAGTAAACCGGCTGCAAAAAGAGCTACATCTCACCGCCCACCAACGTCTAAACCCGCTCCTAGATCTCGCTCTTAATCAAAAGGTTGAAGGTTAAAGGTTAAAAGGTTGAAGGTTTGAAAGCCGTTTACCAGGCGGTGTTGGCGAAACATGCGCTCAAGCGGAACCGTTCTCCAATAGTAGAGGCTCTCGTGCTGCTCTCTATTAAGCAGGAGACTGGGGTTGGTTAGAGAATTTTAAGTTGTCTGCCAAACTTGCAACATTCAACTGACCAACTTTTCACACCTAATACCTCAAAAACTTTCAACTTTTAGAGCCATTGTCGGCATGAGTGAAGTACCAAAGACTATTCAGCTACCAAATAACGAAAGCGCGATCGCACTGGCGGGAGAGCGGGAAGAAAACCTGAAAACGCTCTCGCGGCTAACTGGAACGAATCTGGTGCTGCGAGGGCAAGAACTGTTAATTTCTGGAACCCAAAAACAAGTTGAACGGGTTTCATCCTTGGTGCGATCCCTAAAATCCTTCTGGAACGAGGGCAAAGCGGTAACGGAGGTGGATATCCAAACCGCCCTTCAGGCTTTAGATACTGATCGCTCAGATGAGTTACAGGATTTACAGCAAGATATTCTGGCTCGTACCCGCAAAGGCGATATTGTTCGCGCTAAAACCTTCGGACAACGAAAGTACATCAAATCTGTATTAACCCACGACTTGACCTTTTGTGTGGGACCGGCCGGCACTGGGAAGACTTATCTTGCTGTTGTTCTCGCGGCTCAAGCGCTCCTGGCGAATCAGTACGAGCGCTTAATTTTGACCCGACCGGCGGTAGAAGCTGGAGAAAAATTGGGTTTCTTACCCGGCGATTTGCAGCAAAAGATTAATCCTTATCTGCGACCCCTTTACGATGCACTCTACGAGTTAATCGATCCAGAAAAAGTTCCGAGTTTGATGGAACGAGGGGTGATTGAAGTTGCCCCCCTAGCCTATATGCGAGGACGAACCCTCAGCAATGCCTTTGTGATTGTCGATGAGGCACAAAATACAACGCCGGCTCAGATGAAAATGGTGCTGACACGTCTGGGTTTTCGCTCTCGCATGGTGGTTACAGGCGACATTACTCAGACGGATTTACCACCCAATCAGCAGTCTGGATTGGCTGTGGCTCAAAAAATCCTCCATTCCATTGAAGGCATCGCCTTTTGCAAACTGACGACTAAAGATGTTGTCCGGAATCCCCTCGTTCAGCGAATCGTCGCCGCTTACGAACAGCATGAGCAATAGGGAATTGGAGAATAGGGAATGAAGTCACACTTTCTTCTCATCTCCTTCATTGTCGTATGCCGTTTCAATCTTGATCCCAACCTATTTTTATGACGACTAGCCTGAAAGAATTTTTAGAAGCTTGCGAAACCCTCGGAACATTACGTCTCATTGTTACCAGTAGTGCAGCCGTTTTGGAGGTCAAGACTACAATTGAAAAGATATTTTATGCCGAGTTGCCTAAGGGTAAGTATGCCAATATGCATAAAGATACCTTAGAGTTTCACCTGAATATGGATGCAATTAAACAGGTCAAATTTGAAACAGGTGAAGCCAAACGAGGCAATTTCACGACCTATGCGATTCGCTTTCTGGATGAGAAAGACGAACCTGCGCTCAGTGCATTTCTGCAATGGGGTAAGCCCGGAGAATACGAACCAGGACAGGTAGAAGCGTGGCAATCCCTGCGAGAAAAATACGGAGAAATTTGGCAACCTGAAGCTCTATAGCAGTCCTCAATGATTCGGAAATGCCAAGATACCCGACCTCTTCAGGAAGTCGGGTATTTGAGAAAAAATAGACTCAATTGTGGTAGTGATTATCAGAAAAATTTTAGGATTATGCCTGAGTCTAATCTTACTGATTTGGAGCGGTGAAGCACGAGCAGGTCAGTTAGCTGACCGTTTGGCGCAGTTTCCTAATTGGGAGAATAAACCTCCTGTTACTACACCCCAGGAAGATTTGATTTATCCTGATTGGATGCAAGGAACCTGGAACGTGACGAGCACATTAGTCGAGCAAGTCGCCCCTCTAGCGCCAGATGTAGTAACACCAGGGTTTGAAAGCAATCGCCGCTATCTAAATGAGCCAGTCAACTTTCTGGTGCGATTTCAAGCTGTTACGCCTCAAGCCTCTGTCATCGCCACTCGCTTTCCTCGCTTCACCCTGCAAAGTTCCGGAAAATCGCAGTTATCCCGCCCTGAAGAAACTCCTAAAGTAGTCGCAGACCGGGCATTTAATGGATTGAATATTGCGAAAGCTTATTTAGGCGACGCCAGAGTTCAATCGGTAAAAGTCGATCCCAATTCTCCTAATCGCCAAATTACGTTTCTGCAAACCGGGCTGCAACTGATTTCGATCGTTACGGGTCGAGCCTCTGAAACTCCAGCCCTCGATCAGTTTATTGGTACTGAAGTTTCCAACCAATTCTTTCGGGGAACACCTCAACCTTATTTCAATCAGGTGGAAACGACAACCGCCTATCAGCTAAAGCCGTCACCTAGTTTAGTGATTGAGGCTGACCAAATCACCGCCATTTATCTCTCTCCCCAAGATCCCAATTATTTCAAAGCTTTAGAGCAACCTGTGGCTCTCTATCGCTATCGATTAGAGCTTAAGCCTGTAGAATAACCAACAGGTTTGCCGAACAACTTGCTAACTTTCAACTCTTGTGCCCAATTCCCTGCGCCGTAAGTACACAAGTTGTAACAATTTTTTCATCAATTTGATTCGCTGCACTCGATAGCAAGAAGGGCTGCTCGGCGGCTTGGTATTACAAGGTTTTCTGGAAATCCAGCCTGTGTTGAGGGTTGTCGCGGCTGAGTCGGCTTTACTCTCTTGACAGCGTATGACATTTATGCATTTAAGAAAAAAGAGTAAAAATTTATTAAAATCAGCGTTTCGTATATTTTGCTACAGAATTTTTTGTTATAGTTGAGGAGTCAAGAGAAAATAATTCAATTAAACCTTACTAAAGCAATCGGAGAATCCCAATTATGTCTACTCAAGAACAAGCTCGTGCCCTGATGATGCGTCACCATCACCTCATCAAAAATCGTCAGCAATCTATGCTTGGTCGTGCGGCTGCTGAAGTGGGTATGGATATCGATGCGACAGAGTACTGGAATCATATTCAAGGTAAGGCGCATCCTAGCTTCCGCTCTAGCTATGATCGCAGTGGCGCTTCACTCAGCTAAAGTGACTCACAAGTGTAGAATTGACGACGAGTTTCACTGCACTATTAGGTGCCTGTAACTCTAAAATTAGAAACATCATTCCCTTGAATCAGTCATGAATACGAAGCAAGGCATTCTTTCCTAAAAAGAATGCCTTGAATTTTTTTTGGGAAGGATGAAGTACGAAGTGTAAAAATTCTTTCATCCTTTAGAAGATTTCAGTCCCAATATGAAACGTTTGTCCTTGGCTTCACTCTCGTTTGTGGCGATCGCCTTTCTGGTTAGCTCCGAGGGATTAGCCAGTGCGTTGAGAGCTTCTAGACGAATGTCTGGCTTCTCTCCAGATAGCCGTTACTATCTTTATCTAGAAAGCTTTAGCAACACTGTTACAGAAGTGCCAACCGCACAAATTCAAATGGTCGATTTGGAAACCAACTCCTGCGTGAGGAATGGCTGTCTGAAAACGGAGTATGATCTCTCAGCCTCAAATTTAACCACGAAAGCGGCTGGAGATGACATACTCAAACGAACTGCACAGCTTAGGTATGACTTGCAGCTGACTCTACTTAAAGTCGGAATCAGACTCCCCATGATTGCTCGCCAACCCAATCCCGATAGCAGCGAGACGTATAAATTCCTGATTAATGACCCAAAAGAGCCATTGCAGATTACTTTAGAGCAAAAGTATATTCCTGCCGTTGAAGCTGGAGGCACGTTTGGTACAGAGCGGGCTTCGATGCGGCTGGTGGTTAATTACAATTATCGTCAACTGACCATTGGAGATTTAAACAATTACCGCGAAGCCGTGCAGAAATATGCGATTAGAGAAGTGCGCTTATCGCCCAATCGCCGTAACGCCGTGGTTTTGATCGACATGACGCAACCAAGTTATGAGGGACTGGTACAGACAACGTTTGTACAGAGTTTTCCGATTGAGAGACTGCGTACTCAATGAGCGGTACTCTGTTGCAGATTTGCCATATCCTTGTCACTTTCATGTCACCTCAACTTGGTAGGCTGACATAAAGCAGGCAATCAGCCCGCTCAGCAGTTCAATTTACGAATGCACAAATGCTCTCTTGAGTGAATGCAGGAGGGCATTTTTTTATGCTGTGCGTTGCCTTGAAGGTAATTCTACAGAGTAGCGATCGCGCTTTTTTCCTTTTCCTCACCCGACGGCATAAGTTCATCGCTTGTGGGGATAGGTTCACTGGAGTGTTATATCTGTTGGCTATCGCATAGATCAGTGTGTCGTTGCTGCCAGATTGCTTCGAGTCGAGAGAGTGCTTCTTCTGCATATCGTTGAGCCTCTTGCAGGATAAGTAACCAAAGAGCGTTGAGGGCTTCTAGATTTGGGCAGAAGCGGATTAGGGTACGGCAAGCGGCAATCCACTGTTCTAACTTGCGGTAACTGATGAAGTAACCTCCTAATCCTTGGATATGCACCCAGAGGACGTTATGCCATTTTTCCCAGTTGAGGATGCGTTCTTGGTTAATTTTCAGGTGTTTGGCGATTTGCCGGAGAGTGATAACAAAGGTTTGGGGGTTGATGCGGTGGCGTAGGGGTTGCATGGTTGTTTTGGGATTGGGGGAGCATTTAGTAAGAACCCCTCCCCACTACCCTTATTACGCGGAGGGAGCCAGATATAATTCTTGCTTCCCCCCGTTGCGGGGGGATTGAGGGGGGTAATCTTTTAGTTGAGCTGGACACGGCGGCTGAGGACGCTCATCACTTCGCCTGGATTTTGGGTGGGTTGTGGCTTGCTCCATTCGCTCACTTCGGCGTATCCCAGGCGATAGAAGGTGTGAATGGTGTTATTGACAACTTTGGGGGAACTGATGACCAGGATTTTGAGGGGGACTCGGTTGGGTTCTGATGGGGTGTTGGCTGGGTGAGGCGTTTCAGGGTCGGGAGTTTGGTCGGGAATAAAGTCTTCTGTCATTGGGATTTACCTGCTTTTCTGGTGACAGTGATGTTGACAAAGTGCGACATTATTAGTTTTATCCAGATGTCGATCTTTGTCAACATTTACGAGGTCATGAGCCTTTGACACAATCAGAGGCATGGGAAAAGCGGGTACAGTGCTAAAGCGGGTTTTGGATGCCTACGGCATTAGCCAAAATAAGTTGGCAGTGGCGATGGGTACTGGGCGTTCCAGTATTAACCGTTGGGTCAATGAAAATAGAGACCCATCCGGTGATGCAATCCTTGAAATTAGGAGGGGACTTCAGAAGATTGACCCTGCGGCAGCAGAGGAGTTTATTCGGCTGTATCTGGATGATTCGTTTAACGATGAGAGTCAGTCGTAGGGGATGAGGGGAGCGATCGCTAAAATCAGATATCAGAGCTACGTGTTATTACTGAATTTGTAATCGTTCCAGTAAGAATTTTTCAGTGAATTTTACGAAGACAACAAACCTTTTTTTAAATAAGCTTGAATTGTTGTGTGACAAGATAGAACTTCCATGAAGGCTGAAGACATCCAAAAAATAGTAGAAATTTTTCTACCCTCTAGAATAGTAGATTCTGATGAAACTACCATTCTATCAAAGCTATGGGCAGGTTTTATCTCTAGTGCTTGGCTGATGTTTGGTGGTTTTTTGATTTTGATGGGATGGGGGAATATGTATGTTGAAAAAATAGGATCTATTACTATAAGTAACTCATCGTTGCTTTTTATATTAGGAACAATAACATTGTGGTTTACACTTTCAAGAGTTGGCATTAAGAAAAAAACTGTAGGTCATCAAAAAACAAATAATCAATGATTTGACTACCTTAATAAGCTTGAGTTCGTCAGCTTAGTAGTTCTAAAAACATTGATTTTTCGTAGGGGCAGTGCCTTGTGCCTGCCCCAAAACCATTGAGGGGCAATCGAAGAGCGAAAAGTATTGCCCTTACTATTAATGAACCAACGCTCTACAACCCTCACAAATTTAACCGACTGCAAACCCTGTATAGGGTCTAACAAAAGGTTCGTGAAACGCTAAAACAATATCCTCTTTCGGAATACCCAACTTAACTAACTCATTGGCTATCCCAATCTCTGTTCCATCATGCTGTATCCAGATTTTCCCATCTTTTATATCTAGGTGCAAAACACACCCATACCTCCGGCGTCGATTCTTCCACCCCGCGTAAACTAACTGGTAATGATCGCCCTCAGTATCAAAAATTAGCTGAGTCTCAACATCATCATCCGGTGAACCCAGACTCGCATAGTCTTTTAACGCTTGCTGAACATAAGCTCTGTAAGTCTCTAATTTATTTGCCATTGCCAAATCACCTCATTGGCTGGATCGTAAACAATAACCTTAACTTCAAAGCGTTGAATTACAGTTTGAATAAACTGAAGAGAAAAAAAGGTTTGATAAGTTCCTAGAGGAACAGCTAAATATAAAGTGCGAGCGGGATATTGTTCTTCTAAAGCCACACGATAATTGATAAACTGCCCAATAGCTGTATGAAATTCAGAAATGTTGGACGGCCCAATAAAACTTTTAATTTCAACGGCTATTTTTTCCCCATCTTTCTCAGCCGCAATAATCTTTTCTGCTCCTAAATCAACATACATCTCAACCCCACCCACCTGAAGCTTCAACGGGTCATCAGTAATTAGCCAATCCTCTTTTTCAAGACCTTTCCTAACAGCCTCATGAAAAATATCTTTAGCAGCCATTACGGTAGCTATTAAACTAGTCCAATCTTAACTCAAATGGCGAGTTGGGTCCCCTGATGCGCTACCTGTAGGGGCGACGCCTGCGTCGCCCCTACGAAGATAGTGTATTAAGCCAGAAAATGGGTAAGTCCTGGTCAGCTAGTCATCGATCGATCGCAGGAAAAATGCAAATCCTGCCATATCCACTAGTCGTTACGAGTCACAATTCCATTACTATCCTCACCACTCGCCCCCGCCACAGCTACCTGGCGACGCTTGCTCCCGCCACTCAATAGCTTGACAATCCCATGCTGCAAATTATCCACATAAGTAAACAGCACCGGCACCACCACCAGCGTTAGCAGCGTGGAGGTTGTAAAGCCACCCATCACCGCAATTCCCATCGAACTACGAACCTCAGCGCCCGCACCAATGCCCAGCGCGAGGGGGGCTGTTCCCGCAATTGTAGCGAGGGAAGTCATCAAAATCGGTCGCAGACGAGACAACCCAGCATCAAGCACCGCCTGATACTGCGACTTGCCCTCCTCCTGGTTAATTAACGTGTAATCCACCAGCAGAATTGAGTTTTTTGTCACAATCCCCATCAATAAAACAATCCCAATCAACGCATATAGCCCTAACGCCTTTTGAGCAATCAGCAAGCCAATCAGTGCCCCACCTAAAGATAGGGGCAACGCTGCCATAATCGTCACTGGGTGGAGAAAATTGTTGTACAGCAAAACCAGGATGGCATAGATACACATCAGGGCTAGCCCCACGGCTGCGCCAAAACGAGCGAAAATATCACCCATAATCTTGGCATCACCAGCAGATTGCTCCACCACTCCTGGCGGCAGCGGATTCATCGCAGGTAGCTTTTTCACCGCCGCGACACCATCGCCCAGAGAAGTGCCTTGCAAGTTGGCTTCCACCGAAACCTGACGTGATCGGTCATAGCGGTCAATTTGTGCCGGCCCACTGCCCAAACGGATATCTGCCACCGCCGTGATGGGAACTAGGGTGTTATTTTGACCAGGCACCTTGAGATTCTTGAGCGTGTCAATATCTTCCCGCGCCTTTGGATCGATTTGCACGCGAATGGGAATTTGCCGATCGGGGAGATTAAACTTCGCTAAATTCGCTTCATTGTCTCCAATCGTGGCAAGAGAGGCTGTGCGTGCGATCGCCTGTACCGTCACTCCCAAATCAGCGGCACGCGCCGGATCGGGAACAACTAGAATCTCTGGCTTCACCAAACTGGCACTAGAACTTACTTCCACCAATCCCGGCACCGTTCTCATCTGCTTTTCCAATGCATTGGCAGCCGTCGTTAATGCTTCCGGATTTTCACTCTTAAGGAGGATGGATAAATCCTTACTCCCTCCCACTGCACCTTGACTCTGGAAACTAATTCTCGCTCCTGGAATTTTGGCAAATTGTGGACGCAACCCCTGCTCAAACTTTAACTGGGAGATATCCCGCTCTTCCTTGGGCTTAAGCTGAACAAACACAGTGGCTTTATTCACACCACTGCCATCACTGCCACTACCGGAACCGACTGTCGCCAGCACACTATTAATGGCTGGGCTGGGCTGAATCAGCTGTGTTACCTCTTGAACAACGGATTTTGCGTCGTTCAGAGTCGAACCGGGAGGTAGTTCAACAGAAACTGTGGAAATACCAAAATCGCCGCTATCGATTAATCCCTTGGGAATCAAGGGGACTAGCATCAAACTGCCGATGAAGAAAGCAAGGGCTATGGCAACAGTCGTCAGTCGATGCCGCAACGCCCATGTCAACAAACTACGATACGGTTGAAAGCGCACGCGGAAGGTATGAGGAAAACCGTAGTAGCGAGAGTTCTTTTTTGGCTTTGCTTTCTTTTCCTTCATTAAAAAAGCCCCCATCATCGGGGTGACGGTACGCGCCACCAAAGTCGAGAAGATCGTAGAAACGGCAACCGTCACCCCAAACGGTTGGAAAAACTGACCCGGAACGCCACCCATAAACGCAACGGGCATAAACACAGCAATAATCGTTGCTGCACTCGCTAACACCGCTAAACCGACTTCCGCCGAAGAATCCAACGCCGCTTGCAAGGGCTTTTTGCCCATATCCATGTGGCGTTCCATGTTCTCAATTTCCACAACGGCGTCATCCACCAAATTCCCGATCGCCAGTGCCAATGCCAGCAAGGTCATGCTATTGAGGGTATAACCCAGCATCTTCTGCACCGCAAAGGTCGGAAGGATCGATAACGGCAACGCCACCGCCGTAATCAAGGTGGCTCGCCAGTTGCGTAAAAATAGGAGAATCACCACCACAGCCAGCACGGACGCCATGATCAGGTCATCAATCGTGCTTTGATAGGATTCCCGGATGTAGTCCGCTCGTGTAAAGATTAGTTCTTGCTTAACATCTGGAGGAAGGGTTTTTTTCAGTTCCTCTACGGCTTTTCGTACCCCCTCTTCCACCGTTACCAAGGTACTACCCGTACTCCGCAACACCTGGTAAGCCACCACGGGTTTACCGTTAAACAGTGCCTCCTGCCGCACTTCCGCATAGCCATTGTCCACTTCTCCCAAACTGGACAGGGCAACATAACTCCCATTGGGCAGCAAAATTTGATAGCTTTTCAACACCTCCACATTGGGCGCACTGCCCAGCGTGCGGATACTCTGTTCACTCCCTCCTAATTGAGTCCGTCCCCCTGGTAAATTGACATTAAAGGCGCGAATTTGGTCATTAACTTGCGTGGCAGTAATCCCCAGGGCTTGCAAGCGACTGGGGTCGAGGTTGACGCGAATTTCTCTCGTCACGCCGCCCACCCGTTGCACTTGGGCGACTCCCTGCACTGCAAGTAAGGCACGGCTGATGGTTTGGTCAACCAAGTAACTCAATTGTTCGACAGACTGCCGTTCAGACGTGACGGCATAGGTCATAATCGGGCCACCGGCAAATTCTAGACGCTTGACGATGGGTTCGTTAATGTCTTGGGGGAGGTTTTGGCGGATTTGGGCGATCGCATTTCGCACGTCATTGGTGGCGCGATCGCTATCCGTGCCTAAGACAAAGTTAACGACGGTACTGGAAACCCCATCGTTAACGGTTGAAATCATATTATCGATATTCCCCAAACCCGCGATCGCATCTTCAACTCTCTTTGTCACCTGAGTTTCCAATTCCGTCGGGCCAGCACCTGGCTGAGTTACGGTGACCGAAACCGTTGGGATATCAATGTTGGGGTTAGAATCAATCCCTAGCTGGGTAAAAGACATCCAGCCGATTACCGTTAAAACTAAGAACAAAACCAGCGTCGGAACCGGCTTTTTGATTGACCAGGCAGAGAGGTTGAAAGACATAAGGATTTCGATGCAGAGATTTTAGATTAGGAAGAGGCAATTTATCAGGTTGAACGTTGGAAAGTTGAACGTTGAAAGTTGAAAACCTGCTAACATTCAATCTTCTAATCTCACTTTTGACTCTGTACAACCTCGACCTTGTCGCCATCTTTGAGGTAAGCGGCACCCTTGACTACGATGCGATCGCCTGGGGATAAACCGCTTTTAATTTCCACTCGCTCACCGGGCATCGGTTCTCCCACCTGCACCTGCTGTGCCTTAACCGTGCCATCTCCTTGTAGTCGATAGGCGATCATGCTGCTATCAGCTTGGGGTAGTATTGCTTTGGCGGGTGCCGTTAGACCGGATGCCGAGGAGGTGGTAATTGCTGCCCGTAAAAACATCCCAGGTTTTAAAGATTCCGTCGCAGGCAAATCAACTTTGACTGTTGCCTGACGAGACTGTTCATCAACGACAGGGTCAATTTCTCGCACTTTCCCTTCAAGACTGAGCTTGCTATCCTTGTTAGACGTGATTTTGACGCTTTGCCCTAGGCTAATTTGCGGCAGTTGAGTTTCGGGAACTTTCAATATCAGTTCCAAGCGCCCCTTGTCGATAATCTTGAACAGGGGTTGTGAGGCTGAGGTGACCTCGCCCACACGGGCATTGCGTTCAGCGACTTGACCACTCGCAGGAGCCACGATCTTCGTATTTCCCAGTTGTGCCGCGATCGCTTGCTGTTGTCCCTTCGCTTGAGCTAGTTGGGCTTCGGCTTGAGTAATCACCTCTTGACGGGAACCTGCACGCAGTTGCTGAAGTTCCTGTTCGGCTTCTCTCACAGAAGCCGCTAACTGGTCAATTTCTGGGTTATTTGTATTTCGGGCTTGTTGTAAGCGTTGTTGGGCTTCCGATAAATTGGCTTGAGCACTGCGATACTCACTGAACGTCTCATTAAAGCGATCGCGGGTAACAGCCCCTTGATCGACCAAAGATTGATAGCTCTTGTAACGATTTTCCGCTAGTGTTAACCGCGCTTGCGCTGATTCCACTTGGGCTTGAGCCTGCTCGATCTGTCTAGGAATACTAGCTTGCGCCTGACTCAGACGGGCTTTGGCTTGGTCTAAACGAGCTTGTGCCTGAGCAATTTCCTCTTTTCGTGTCCCCGTCCGCAGTTCTGCCAAACGGGCTTCGGCTTGGGCAACGGAGGCTTTGGCTTGCGTCAATTGTGCCTGGAGAATGGCATCATCTAACCGTGCCATCACTTGCCCCACCTTCACAAAGTCATTCCGGTCTACTAGGATTTGCTTAATCTGTAATCCCGTCGCTTGGGACGACACCGGAATCATCTCAAAGGCGGCAACACTTCCGTTGTCGGCTTTTAAGATACGAGGAACGCGAGTGGTTTCTACCGTTGCTACAGTGACGCTTTGAGCGGAGACGGGTGCAGCAGAGGGGGTCGCTTCAGGGGACTTGGCAGGAGCTTTCGTGGGTTGAGAACTCAGTAAGCGTGTACCGCCAACCGCTAGCACGACCCCAATCCCTATGCCGATTAACATGCCCCGCCCGCCGGATAGCCAGGTTCGAGGTGCTTTTTCGGCTATAGGTTCGGCTATAGGTTCGGCTATAGGTTCGGCTATAGGTAAAGGGAAGGAGTCTAAATGCCGCTCTTCGAGGGCAGACTCAGCGACTGTCGCAGAGCCATTTAACTGAGATGGTTCTTGGTCTGGAACTTTATTGGTCACTGTTGTCCCCCTGTCAATCGGTGAGCAGGATTATATGTAAAGATAAATTTCTTTTGCTATCCTTATTTTAAGTTATCCTAAAATCCACTTCAGCAACGACTTAAGGCAAATCTATATCTCTGGTATGGCTCTTAGGGATTCGGGATATATGGTGAAAACTTAAAAATCTCTTGCAAGCAGATTGCGCTTTGTTTCTTTAGTTGAAGAGAAATTAAATTTTAGGTCAGTGTCTACTGGCACAGAACCCTGACGACAGAACTGGTGTCCTTGCTCCCGGCTGAGTACAAAACTCAAGTTTCTAGTGCAAGAGCGCTTATTTCTCAAACCTTTCGGAGGTAAAGGCGGGTTGAACTTCAGCCGCCCAGGCGGAGGCAACTGGTCAAGCGTGTAAACCCGCCCGTACAGCATTTGAGGACTTTGCCGTAAAGGCAGTAGACCGTCTGCTGTTGTTCACTCAGTAGAGCATGGCTGTGTTTGGATAGTTCCACATTATTGCGAGTGTGAGCACTCTTACCTCACCAATTTAGTTCATCCAAAAGGATGATTGATAATTCACTCAATCGGTTCACCCGTTAGTAGGATGTAATTATCCAGAAAAATCACTACGAAAAGTGGTTCAAGGAAAAAGTAAGGTTAAAGATAGGCTAAATTATCAGGGAGCATAATGATGGACGTACCAAAATGTCACCGATGTGGAGCCGATTTGGTTCAAATCAAACTGACTGAAGATTCTGAAGTCGGGTGGTACTGTATTGGCTGTGATGCTGACGAGCTTGGCCCACCAGAAGAAGCATCCACGACCATAGAGTAAATCGCCGTGATGGATTTCTGGTCGTTGTCTGCTTGAGGTTTTCCAATCCTTGCCGCAGCTTATAAACGGAAAAAAGCCCCTCTAGGTAGGACAGAGGGGCTTGGACTTTGACTTTGAAGGATTTGTAACTACCTGCTGATATCTCTAGAGGACAGGGTACTTATGCACAATGATTGAACAAAGGGCATTAATTTCCTACCGGATGCTGACCATAAAATGGCAATGCTTCTGACCAGTGAGGGCGCTTGCCCTGTTGCCAATCCAAATAAGCCAGTTCTAACAAACTGGAAACCGAGGTACCCAATCCACTATCCGCAGGAATATCAATGAGCTGATAGGAGGTTGGCCACTGATCTAAAGTTTTTTGCCACTCCTCCGGAGTCAACACGGAATCGGGAAACAGCGGAGTCAGTCCTGAGTTCGATGAAGATGGCTGGTAGATAGCCGCGAATAATTGACCCCGTTGAGCCGGCATTTGTAGAGCGAGTGTTCGATTTGGGATTGTTTGTGAATTTTCCGGGATTCCTAACTCCCGATATTGGTGCCAAGCAACTGCTGCCAATGTCGAAATTGACCATAGCGACATATCCAATTGCTGTGCCAATGTCCGAGCCGTAACCATGCCAATCCGAGTACTGGTAAAACTCCCTGGCCCTTTAGCTACCGCCATAAACGCCAATTCTTTCCAATTTTGTGGCTGGAGAAACTCAGCGAGATATTGATGTAAATGAGTCGATAAATCCCGACCTAAATTCCAAGTTTGGCAGCGACTTTCATCGGCAAAATTGCTCAAGGCCAAACCTAACTCAGTGCTGCTGCTGTGAAGAGCCAAACCGTACTTGTTTGGCTCCAGGCTTCTGGGCATCAATCACACCGCCAAATCTTCACTGTTTTGTCCCCACTGCCACTCGCTAGGGTTCGCCCGTCTGCACTAAAGGCAACTGAATTCACACCCTTAGAATGCCCCGAAAGAGTCAGTATTGTTTTTCCGGTTGCGGGATTCCAGAGTTTAATGGTTTTGTCATCACTACCACTCGCGAGAATTTTTCCATCAGGACTAAAGGCAACAGAATTCACTGCGGCAAACCAACCCGAATGACCCGTGAGCGTATAAAGCAATTCCCCCGTCTCCACCTGCCAAATCTTGATGGTTTTATCACAACTGCCGGAGGCGAGGAGTTGCCCGTCCGGGCTGAAAGCAATACCACGAATGGTGTTAGAATGCCCAGAAAACGTGCGGATTTCTTCTCCGGTATTGAAGTTCCACAACTTGACCTTAAACACCTTAGCTTTAAGATTTCCATCCGCACTCGCGATGGTTTGTCCATCTGGGCTGATGCTAAGTGCTTCAATTAAGTGGTTCCCACCTAGCGTTCGCATGACTTCCCCAGTGTCCGGGTTCCATATCTTAATCGTTTTGTCATTCCCAGCACTAATGAGCACCTTTCCATCCGGACTGAAAACAAGGCGCTGAATGATGGATGAATGCCCCGACAGGGTACGAATTTCTTCCCCTGTTTTCAAGTCCCATAACTTGATAATGTCGTCACCGGCACTTGCTAAGAGCTCTCCATCGGGCCTGATTGCGACTGACCTCACAAAAAACCCGGCATGTCCAGCAAGGGTGTGAATATCTTTGCCAGTACTGAGTTCCCATACCTTAATAGTGTGGTCTTCACTGCCACTCACAATCCATTCCTGATTAGGGCTGAAGGCGATGCATGTCACCCCTGCGTACCAATCTAAACCTCCATCGGAATGTCCAGTGAGAGTCTGGACGCACTTCCAATTCTGAAATACAGGTATCGAGGCTGGCTCGGCTATAGCTAGAGGCTTTGGCTCAGATTCCGTTGCAACCGATGGCTCAGGTTCTGTTGCAACCGATGGCTCAGGTTCTGTTGCAACCGATGGCTCAGGTTCAGATGGAACTTGTAACTCAGGTTCCGTTGCAACCAATGGTTCGGTTTGAACTGGAACGGATGACTTGAGTTGGGAACTCGATTTTGACGGTGTTATAGAAATTGTGGCGGCGGCGGATGCACTCTCCAAAAGATTCAAGTCATCGAGAACATCCCCTGCATTCTGATAACGTCGCTTTGTGGCATTTTCCAACATCTTATCGAGGATTCGCCCTAACCCCGGAGTGACGGGATTGCTCACATGCTCTCGCCAAACCCAACCGCCTTCACTGACTGAGTACAACTCAAACGGGCCTTTTTGAGTCAGCAGATGGATACAGGTGACACCTAAACTGTAAATGTCACTGGCAAATGTGCCTTTGCCCAGAGCTTGTTCTGGAGCAACAAATCCAGAGGTGCCAATGACGGTGCCTGTGGGTGGCAAAAGAGTGTCTGTGGCAAATTTAGCGGCTCCGAAATCGACGAGAACCAGTGGATTCGCTATTGTTCCCCCTATCTCTGCTAGCTCGGAGGAGATACCGCCGGCAGGGGTCTGGATGCTTGATGTGATACGCCGAATAATATTTTTGGGTTTAATATCTCGGTGAATCACGTTTCTTTCATGGATAAACTGTAAGACTGGCAGTATGTCTCTTAATAATTCCCGAATCTGGAATTCATTGAAAGCTCCATGAGATTCTAGGTCTTGGGCTAAATTTTGCCCATCGATAAAGTCTTGGACTAAATAGTGATACTGATTTTGGGTGAAATGGGCGAGTAATTCAGGAATCTGAGGATGGGTGCCTAATTCTTCCAACCGTACAGCTTTTTGTTCAAATAACTGCGCCGCTTCTTCTGGGTTGTCAGTCCCCTGTGCTTGGGAGAAAAACTGCTTAACGATGCAGTTCGGTTTGGATGGTTTGCATTCATCCAAAGCTAATAACGTTCTGCCAAAGCGTCCTTGACCCATCACTTCGATGGATCGATAGCGATCGCCTAATAGTAACTTTGTCCCACACCTTAGGCAAAACCTACCATCACTGGGATTATGAGGCTTCTGGCAATCAGGATTCAGGCAGTAGCTCATACCAAAGAAAAATCAGCTGCTACTTGAATATAATCTTTCTTGCTCACAATTGCCCTCTGTTATACAATCTAGGATTTTGAACGCTTTAGCCTGGGAAAGGTTCCAACATTCCCCTGTGGCAAGTTTAAACCCAAATCGGGTCAGTCGCGTTGAAGTTGGCTTTTCCCCTGGGGGAGTGACAGGTAGTTCTATCTTCTGAATGACGTGAGAACACTAAAAGTTTATGAAAATTTAATTAATTAGTCTTGACATTTGAGGTATTACGTGTATTACCGCCGCAAGAACAAGGACAAGGATCAGGACAAGTTTTGTCGTCCGGATATGTGGTCAAACATTGACCCAACAAAAGTTAAGCAAAGAATTGATCGGATTACTCAACGCCTAGAAAGAGTTCGACGCCAGTTTGAATCTGATGAAGCGAACAATTCGGCGCTTGACTCGTAGAGTCCTGTGTCATGTGACTCACAACAAATCAAACGGCCCAATCTTGATCGTTTTGACCTGCGAACCAGTGGCCATTCTATCAGTATCACAATGGATGATAACAGCCGTCCCCCGGCTGAATGGTCACACAGACTATAGAGGTGTTTCCCGCTACTTGGGATGCCATACAACACCGACTCATCACCCTGGTAGAAGGGTATTGGGATGTCGCCCAACGACTGATTGAACTGGCGAGGCGGAAAAATCCGGGTATGCCAGAGAATGGGTATTAAATAAAGGTAATTGATGATTGAGAGCGAGATCGCTTCTGATCGGTTCACAATCGGTTGGGAATATCGGCTCTTTTTAGCTCATTTAGGAGTATTATTGTCAAGTTCATCATTGACTGACCCGTTAAGCCGTCCCCTATGCCAGTACATGCCATCGGCGCTAACTGTGAGGCGATCACAGGCTTGAGCAGAAAGGGGCCGAGTGGGTCTAAACACCATCTGAGCTTCCCCTGGCGTGCGATCACTTCGGCCTCTACTCTTGCTGAGCGGCGACAATAATTAGACCCCTAAATACTGCCAAAGGTAGGAATAGGGCCACCGCTTGGGCGTGCAAACGTGGGTAAATCAACCCGTGTAATGTTGCGGCTTCTCACAGCGAGGCGATAGCTGACACTTTGTAACTCAGCGTGGAGTTGGCGATTTTCCCGCTGTAGCATCGATACTTTCTCCCGTACCGGCACCATGCGCTCGGCAAACTTCTGGCGGTAAATCTTGGGCAGTTCTTGTACGACCTGTTCTAACATCCGCGAGCGCTCGGTTAATTCTTGCACCGACTGCCGCAGTTGATAGATTTCATCATCACGGGTGGTAATCTGGTCTTGGTAGAACGTCACCTGCTGCTCAACATCTTGTAGCTGTTCGCGTAATACACGCATTTGCGCCTGGTGACGCTCTGAAACCTCCGCCGGAGGAGTGAAGTTAGCGTTGCCCTTGACGAGACGAAATAATTCTTGAGACAGCTGCTGCACTAGCTGGTCTCTCAGTTGCAACTCTTCTCGCAGACGAGAAACTTCAGCTTGAACCGCATGTAGGGTTGGGGTTTCAGTCTGGATCACGATGGCTTACGGCTCCGATAATAGGGTACTCCCAGTAGCTTAAGCGAACGGGCAGGGTCGCTGGGGCTATGCAGGCTTACATAGTAAGGGACAATTACAGGAGAGAGATGATACAGCCTAGCATACCGTCAGACATTGGGTGCATCAAACTCCTGATGCAGCTAATTTACCATTTGAATTGAGGAAATGGCACGGTAGAGCGGCTTTTTTTTGATTATCTCATCAATTTTGGTGATGGAGTGCAGGAGAAGGGGGGGAATTTTCTGGTTTCGGCAATTTAATAACAGACTGAGCCGTATCCTCATAACTCGATAGGCTTCGATTAAGATTGAGTTGAATTTAGAGAAAGTAGCCGAAATGAGTGCAGCAAGTAGCGACAAAAAAATTAAGTTTGGCACCGATGGCTGGCGCGGGATCATCGCGGATGACTTTACCTTCTCAAATGTGTGTAAGGTAACCCGGGCGATCGCAAGTTATCTAGAAACAGCCTATTCCAAAGACCGACCGGTTTTAGTGGCCTACGATACCCGCTTTCTTGCCGACCAGTTTGCTCAGACTGCCGCCGAAATTCTGGCAGACTTAGGCTGGACGGTGAAAATTGTGGATCGGGATTGCCCAACGCCGGTTATTGCCTACAATGCGCGTCTCCTGAACTCTGCTGGCGCATTGATGTTTACCGCGAGTCACAACCCTGCACCTTATTGCGGCATTAAGTACATCCCGGATTATGCCGGCCCTGCGACACCCGAAATTACGGATACGATTGTTGCCAATATTGAAGGGGCTGATGATGCACCGCCGACGGGCAAGAACAACAATCAGATATCTACGTTTGACCCCAAACCCGATTATTTACAGTTTATTTATACCCTGCTGGATGTTGAGCGGATTCGCAGTGCTCAACTCAAGGTGAAGTACGACGCCCTCTACTCCACCTCTCGTGGTTATTTGGATACTGTTCTAGAACATTGTGGTTGTCAAACGGAGTCCTTCCATACCACTCGCGATGTGTTGTTTGGGGGGGGGATGCCGGAACCCAAGGGCGAACAGTTGGTGGAACTGGTTGAGGCTGTGACAAGCGATAAAGCCGATTTGGGCCTAGCGACCGATGGGGATAGCGATCGCTTTGGTGTTGTGGATGAACAGGGGAATGTTCTCACGCCCAATACGGTGCTGCTGTTGCTGGCGCGTCACTTGATTAAAAATAAAGGCAAGACGGGTGCCATTGTCCGGACGGTTGCCACAACCCACCTGCTGGATAACTTTGCCGCTAAGTATGGCCTAAAAATATACGAGACAGCCGTCGGCTTCAAGTACATCGGCGAGAAAATGCGCGAAACTGAGGTACTGATTGGGGGTGAGGAATCGGGAGGATTGAGCATTATTGGCCATATCCCGGAAAAAGATGGGATTTTGGCGGATATGCTGGTGGCTGAAGCGATCGCCTATGAAGGGAAGCCGTTAAGTCAGCTAGTGGAAGAAGCGATCGCAGAAGCCGATGGCCCTCTCTACAACAAGCGTCTCGACTTACACTTAGAGGATGACCACAAGGTTGCCGTTCTGGATTCCTTCACTAAAAATCCCCCCGGTGACATTGCGGGAATCAAAGTGAAGGAAATTGGTCGTAAAGACGGCATCAAACTCTATTTAGAAGACGGCAGTTGGGTGTTGTTGCGCCCATCGGGTACTGAACCCTTGATGCGTGTTTACATGGAGACGAATTCTCCCGAAAAACAAGCTCAGATTGCTGAAATTATGGAGTTGATCATTAACCGACTCGAACCTGTAGAAGTTTAACCCTACCTACACCCAGATAAACGTGGATGACAAGCATCCACGTTTATCGGCGATTTTAATCATGAAAACGATTGCTAATTTACTGACTTCCATTATCCTAGCGGCTTGGATTGCTGCGATCGCGATTCTTTCCATCCAAAACATTACGTCGATATCTCTCAAGTTCCTCGTGTTTCAAACCATACAAATGCCCTTAGGCATTGTTCTGGCTTTTAGTGTAGGGATTGGGGCGATTGCTGGAGCCATCGCGCCTGTGTTATGGCAACTTGCTGATGGACAACGGGAGAGATATTACGAAGAAGAAGAGGATTTTTAATTCCACGGAACGTGGGAGTCAGGAAAAATTCAAAGCGAATATAATTTACAAATTGTTAGAGTAACAGTTTAGAACGTAGGTTAGTAGCCTCATTCAGCCTCCAATCTAACTGGCAAATAATAACTGGGTTGGGCGCTAATAGGCTGAAAACTTTGTAGCATCAGACTTTTAAAACGTGGAACTTCCTGGACGAGCTAACTTTAATCCTTCTTGCATAAAGGGCCACACAAAGAGCGATAAGTATTATAGCTAAGTAGCAAAACTTAACTTTTGCCGAGACTCCAGCAAGGCGAGTTCATAATTATAAATGATATAAATCTCTTTCCTGAATCTCCACTCCCGATTATCAGGTTAGGCATCATGGCGGCATCGCCGCCACCTCTTGGTGAAAATCTATTTCCCCTGCTGCCCCTGCCCATTCTCAGAAGAGGTTGGCAAGATTTCACGATTGAAAAATCAAGAGCTTAAAAATGATTAAATTTCCTGGCTTCACTGTTATTGCACAAATTCATGAAAATGCTAATTCCTTAGTTTATCGAGGACTAAGGCAATTTGATCAGCAACCAATTATATTAAAACTGCTCAAAGAGGACTATCCTACCCCCAGCCAACTGTTTCACTACCGACAAGAGTATGAAACTCTGCGGACACTCAACATAGAGGGGGTGGTGAAAGTCTACGACTTACAAAACTATCACAACACTCTGGTGATGCTAGTAGAGGATTTTGGTGGAGAATCCTTGAAGATATGGCTCTCGGAAAAACCCTTCTCTTTATCAGAATTTCTGCCTATTGCCCTGCAAATTACTCAAACTTTAGGACAAATTCATCATCACAATATTATTCATAAAGATATTAATCCCTCAAATCTAGTTTTTAACCCTCAAACGGGACAAGTTAAACTCATTGATTTTGGCATTTCTACCGTTTTAGCACGGGAAAACCCTTCCCTCACCAGTCCTCAACTTTTAGAAGGCACTTTAGCTTATATCTCTCCGGAACAAACCGGAAGAATGAACCGTTCCTTGGATTACCGCACGGATTTTTATTCCCTAGGAGTCACTTTTTATGAACTGTTGACTCATCAGCTCCCTTTCCAGACACAGGATGCTCTAGAGTTAGTCCATTGTCATATTGCGAAACAGCCTGTACCTCCCCATATTCTGGCTCCAGATATTCCTCAGCCGATTTCAGATATCGTGATGAAATTGATGGCGAAGACAGCGGAGGAACGCTATCAAAGTGCTTGGGGGATTCATAGGGATTTAGCAGAGTGTTGGAATCAATTACAGGAGAGGGGAAAGATATCAGAATTTATCCTAGCTACTGCTGATATTTCAGATCGGTTTCAGATTCCCCAAAAACTCTATGGTCGAGAACGGGAAGTTGAAGTTTTACTCCGGGCATTTGAGCGGGTTGCTAGCGGAGAGATGAACGCTGAGGAAGAGAAATCGGAACTTTTTTTATCTCAAATTCCCAATCGTAAATCTCAAATTGAAATGATGCTAGTAGCGGGTTATTCCGGGATTGGGAAATCCGTATTAGTACAAGAACTGTATAAACCGATAACTCAAAGGCGGGGTTATTTCATTCGAGGGAAATTTGAACAATTTCACCGAAATGTGCCCTACAGTGCGGTGATTCAAGCGTTGGCTGAATTAGTCCGTCAACTGTTAACCGAACGTGAAGTTCAGCTTCAGCAATGGCGAGAAAAATTATTACAGGCTCTTGGTGCTAATGGACAGGTGATTATTGATGTAATTCCTGAAGTAGAACTGATTGTTGGTTCACAATCGGCAGTTCCAACTTTAGGAGCCACCGAGTCGCAGAATCGATTTAATCTCGTTTTTCAAAACTTTATTCAAGTTTTTGTCAGTCCCTTACATCCCCTAGTGATATTTTTAGACGATTTGCAGTGGGCAGATAGGCCATCTTTAAAGCTCATGGAATTGCTGATGACTTCTTCCCAAGCCGGACTGTTTTTAATTGGCGCGTATCGAGATAATGAAGTTAGCGCTGCTCATCCATTGAGGCTTACTCTTAAGGACATAAAAGATAATGGAGCCATTGTCAATGAAATTTTTCTTAAACGTTTAGACTTGCCTACAGTAAATCAGCTCATTTCCGATACCCTAAACTGTCCCCGTAAGCGCACTTGGCCGCTAGCCGAATTAGTGCTGGCAAAAACAGAGGGTAATCCCTTCTTTATGAATGAGTTTTTAAAATCTCTTTATACCGAAAATTTACTCAATTTTATACCTCCTCAGTCTACGTTAGAGCAGGGAGAATGGCAATGGGATTTAGCACAAATTAAAGCGCGGGGAATTACCGATAATGTTGTCGAACTCATGGCCGCCAAGATCCAAAAATTACCCGAATCTACGCAAGAGTGCTTAAAATTAGCCGCTTGTATTGGAAATCAGTTTGATCTAAAAACATTAGCGGTTGTCTCAGAAAAATCGCAAAAAGAAACGGCGATAAACCTACACCCGGCTGTTACTGAGGGCTTAATTTTTCCGATAAGTGATGCCTATGAGGTCATTAGAGGCTGGGAACAGCAGGAGGGGAAACGTCAAGCTTCAAACACACAATCACTAATTTCCAGTTCCCAATTGCTGATTCCCGTTACCTATAAGTTTGTCCATGACCGAATTCAGCAAGCCGTATATTCTCTGATTTCTGACGCTTTAGGGGGACGGCATTGTCGGATTCGTATCCATCGACAAGTAGGACAACTCCTTCTGCAAAACATCCCAGCTCATCAGCGGGAAGAGAGAATATTTGATATCGTTAATCAACTAAATTTAGGCATTGAACTCATTAGCCACCAATCAGAACGAGATGAACTCGCCCAATTAAACCTCATGGCTGGCAAAAAAGCCAAAGCTTCGGTGGCGTATGAACCTGCATTTAAATACCTGATTTTTGGTATTGAACTCCTTAACCCCCCTCAATCCCCTCTTGTTAAGGGGGGGAGCGAAGGAGGCTCTAGCTGGCAGAGGCAGTATAACCTGACACTCGAACTTTATGTAGAAGCAGCAGAAGCCGCGTACCTCAGCACTAACTTTGAGCTAATGGAAAGATTAGCTGAAGTGGTGCTTCAGCACGCTACAACACTGCTAGACAAAGTTAAAATTTATGAAATTAAAATCCAATCTTTTATAGCACAAAATCGATTATTAGAAGCTATAAATACTGGGATAGAAATCCTTTGTTTTTTGGGATTGCAGTTTCCGCAAAAACCTACAACATCGAATATCATACTCAGTCTTATTAAAACGAAATTAACTTTATTATGGAAACAAATTGAAAACTTAATAGACCTGCCGGAAATGACCGATCCACTTGTGTTGGCAGCTATGCGGCTTATGTCGAGTGTAGGTTCTGCTGCCTATTTAGCCGTTCCTGAATTGATGCCACTGCTTGTCTTTAAAGGGGTAAACTTGTCGGTCAAACATGGCAATACTTCAGAGTCTGCCTTTGCTTATGCCACTTACGGTTCAATTCTCAGCGGAGTGGTAGGAGACATTGATTCCGGCTATCAATTGGGCAAACTTGCGCTCAGCTTGCTTGATAAGTTCAATGCCAAAAAGATCAAGGCAAAAACTTTCTTAGTCGTTAATAACCTGATTAGACACTGGAAAGAGCATCTTGGGGAAACCTTACCCGCTTTGATGGATTCCTATGAAAGTGGAATAGAAACCGGAGATTTAGAGTTTGCAGCTTTATCGATCAATGCTTACGTTTATCATGGCTATTTTATCGGAAAGGAACTAAGTGGGCTTGAACAAGAGATGGCAATCTATAGCCAGGTTGTCGCTCAACTTAAGCAAGAAACAACACTCTATTTGCTGAAAATATGGCGACAGACAGTCCTTACCTTACTAGGCCGGACTGAACATCAGTGCCGTTTAATCGGCGAAGCCTATGATGAAGAAAAAATGCTGCCTCTTCATCAAGAAGCGAATGATAGAACAGCAATTTTTATCTTATATTTCAACAAACTCGTTCTTTGCTATCTATTTACCGAATACCAAGAAGCTGTAAAAAATGCTGCCATAACCGAAAGATATTTGGATGGTGGCTTAGGAGTGGTAACAGTTCCTCTTTTCCATTTTTACGATTCTTTGGCGCTGTTGGCTATTTATCCTTCCAGCAAAACGTCTGTACAAAAGCGCATCTTACGGAAAGTGAGAGCTAACCAGAAAAAAATGAAGAAATGGGCGCATTATTCTCCAGCCAATTTCCTGCATAAATTTTACCTGGTGGAGGCAGAACGCTGTAGGGTTCTAGGCCAAGAGGCTAAAGCAATAGAATGGTATGATTACTCCATAGCAGGAGCCAACGAAAATGGCTATATCCAAGAAAAAGCCTTGGCTTATGAACTAGCTGCCAAGTTTTATCTATCCAAAAACAAAGACTTGATTAGCAAAGCCTATATACAGGAGGCACGTTATTCCTATCTTAAATGGGGAGCTACTCGCAAGGTCATGGATTTGGAGGAAAATTATCCTCAGTTACTGGCGGCAACAAAATCCGGAATTCAAAATGGTAGATCTATCTCAATATCGACTAATCCCAGTTCGGGTGAGGCACTGGATTTAGCCACAGTGATGAAAGCGACACAAGCGATTTCATGTGAAATTGTATTGGATAAGTTGCTGGAAAGCTTGATGAAAATTCTGATTGAAAATGCAGGAGCACAAAAGGGTTTTCTGATTTTAGAAACCAAGGGTCAACTGCGGATTGAAGCTTCTGGAGAGATAGATTCTGAAGAAATTACCGTGTTGCAATCAATCCCCATTGAATCAGTAGAAGGATATAATCAGACACCTCTCCTTTCGTCCACTCTAATTAATTATGTTGCCCGAACTCAAGAAAGCGTTGTCTTAAATGATGCTACCCGTGAGGGTCAATTTATTAATGATTCCTATATCCAAACTCATCAATCCAAGTCAGTTCTCTGTACGCCCTTGCTTAATCAGGGGAAGCTCAGTGGCATTGTTTGTCTAGAAAATAATCTGACCACAGGTGCTTTTACCCCGGAGCGAATAGAGATTTTAAGTATGCTGTCGGCTCAAGCAGCAATTTCCATTGAAAATGCCCGTCTCTACAGTAACATGGCAGAACTCAATACAGCTTACGAGCGCTTTGTTCCTCGTCAATTTTTACAATTCCTGGAAAAAGAAAGTATTGTTGATGTGCAACTGGGCGACCAAATTCAGCAAGAAATGTCAGTCCTATTCTCCGATATTCGTGACTTCACTACCCTATCGGAAAGTATGACTCCTCAAGAGAATTTTAAATTTATTAATAGTTATTTGTCTCGTATGGAACCCGCAATTCGTGAAAATCAAGGGTTTATTGATAAATACATTGGAGATGCAATTATGGCACTGTTTAGTGGTGCGGCTGATAATGCCCTCAAAGCGGGAATTGCCATGCTGCATCGCCTCAGTGAATATAATCAAAACCGGATGAAATGGGATTATGGCTCGATT
Source organism: Microcoleus sp. AS-A8 (assembly GCA_039962225.1). Taxonomy (NCBI): domain Bacteria; kingdom Bacillati; phylum Cyanobacteriota; class Cyanophyceae; order Oscillatoriales; family Microcoleaceae; genus Microcoleus; species Microcoleus sp. AS-A8. The sequence goes on along the minus strand of JAMPKV010000013.1, from coordinate 114,706 downwards.
CAAATTGGGATTGGCATCAATACAGGTTCTTTAATGTTGGGAACTGTGGGTGGCTCCAATCGGATGGATGGTACAGTCATTAGTGATGCGGTAAACCTAGCCTCCCGTGTGGAAAGCCTGACGAAAAATTATGGCATACCGTTATTAATTACTCACCAAACTTTTTCGCGTTTGAGCAATCCACTTGACTATAAAATTCGCCGGATAGACCAAGTAAAAGTTAAGGGAAAATCTGAGTTAGTGACAGTGTATGAAGTCTTTGATGCAGATTTACCTGAAATCAAAGAAGGTAAGTTAGCAACTCTAGAGCTATTTAAAGAAGCCTTGTTTCACTATACCTCCCAAGACTGGAGAGCAGCCGAAAAACTTTTTTCTGAGTGTTTACGTCTAAACCCAATGGATAAGGTAGCTCAAATTTATTGGCAACGCTGTCAAATCAACGATTAATACATGCTGATGTCCTATGAGTCTCAATCGCGCCAAGTTGTCAGGCTGAACGTTAAAATTTTAAATTTTCTAACTTTCAACCTTCAACCTGCAACTGCTTATACCCAATGCGACTTGTACTCCCCTTTTTTAAGCGTCTAAACAACCTCTTCCCCATCCGCGTATGAACTCCGGCCCTTCCTTTGGGAATAAGGGGGTTATCAAAACGGATTAGGTATTATTTATTGCTCCGTCGCCACTCCCAAGCCGAGGTATATTTTTTATCACCCCAAACTCCCACACGCCGCTTCTTGGCATCTGCTTCTGCCGCCTCTACAAGGGCTGCACTGGGACAGTTTTTTAAGTAGGGTCGATAAACTTGCGCGAGTCCTTCAGTTACCAAAACCTGCTGAATAAAAGTGCCATCGGTGAGACGAACTTCACTGATTTTACGTCCATATTGATCTGTATCAGTGACAGTCAATTTAACACGATCACCGCTTTGCTTGACCAATTGTTGCACTCGCTGCTGGGCTTTTTCCCCCCACTTAAATTGGGTCTTATCCACCAATTTTCTGCTTTTTCTCTCCTCTACCTTATGAGGAACTTCCGGTGCATCCACACAAGCGAAACGCACGCTAATATTTTTGCCAGAGGGGTCGGTAACGGTGATTGTGTCTCCATCAGACACTCGTTTTACGGTATAGCCACCTCCTCCAAATAGGCTTTGAAGTGATTCGCATCCTCCTAAAGTAATAATTAGGATAGTGGCACTCAGCCATAGAAAAGATTTGGGTATCAATCGAAAAAACATGAGCTTTTGAATGGGTCGAAAATTATTCACTCGCCGGATGCAGTTTTTGGAGATGGGTTCGTTAATCTTAATCTTACTGCGCCAGTAGTTCCTCCTCCTAGTTCTGACTCGACCCAAATCCAACCCCGATGCCGTTCCCCAATCTTGTCTCGGCAACCAGTGCCATACCTGCACCTGAGTAACGCTTGACGAGCCAGTCTTGATCAGTTTTGATGTTCCTCAGCTGTGGGTGCCAACGTAGCAACGGTTCTAGCCCTGGCTGGGAGAGAGAGTTTTGCGATCGCCCCTTATGTCAGTGTCATTCGTCTTACCTGAGGGATTGAATGCCATTTATTTGCCAGTGTAATCATTATTTTTAGTTTAAAAATTTGTAAATTTATCAAGGTAGAGTTTCTCCGTAAGAGATAATTAATGTAGATAAAGTAAACCTTAAAAAACCTTTACAATCTTTGAAAAAATCAGTGAGTCAAGGGTCTTTAGCTCTGGGACTTAATTAACCAAAAGATTGCAGGACTTGAGCCTGCCTTTTAGTTTTTTAAGGCTATTTATTAACCTAAAAAAAATTCCTGGATTTTCAAGGATTCACATTTTTTATAAACGGAGTCAACAATGGAAAAAACAATTGATGATTTAATGTTGTCGAGGATTAATGAAATTCTTGATCAAGTATTAGAGACGTATCCGGATTATCCCTATCAAAAAGCATTGAATGATTGGGAATTCCGGCGTAACTTACTCACTCGTGTCCTGAGTCAGTTATCAAATTGGCATCCGACTGAAGAACACCCTGGAGAAGCATCCAGTGATTCTGAGCGTTTGCAACTTTCTCCAGAGGAGAAGATACATATTCAAAATCTACTTCGCCAAGAAATCGCTTATATCATTCAACAAAAATCTGAATGTATCAGTCGAACCGCAACTGAAGAAGTTGATTCTTGCTCTATGCCTTCCCACTGGTTCGGCTAAGGGCTGATCAAGTCTTACACTCTGCTAAGCAATTTTGACAAAAGTGTAAGAACTTCAATTGAGTAATAGACGTTGAGTTGAATGCAATCAGGATTCATTCCCCCTCATCAGAAATGAATTTCGAGGGGGATGTTTTATTTTTGCACCTGATTATTAGCTTTTCAACATGCCTACAAAAAACGTTAGAAAAGATTTAAGATTTACCAAATAATTGAGTTGGAAAATATACTGAGCTGCACCTATCATCAAGATCAAGCTCTTCTAAAAAACCTTAACTGATGAGTATTCAGGCAAAATCTTGCCAATTTGAAGCCAAGCTACGGGAATCCGAGAAACTCCTCCGACTTATCCTGAGCAATCTTTCTGATACGGTTTTAATTACGGATGAGACTGGAGCATTTACTTATATTTGCCCGAATATAGAATGTATTTTTGGCTATTCTTCCCAAGAAGCTCAAGAATTGGGGAATATTGCCAACCTGTTAGGAAATGACTTTTGTGAGCTTGATACATTCAAGCACTCCAGAGAAATCTGCAATCTTGAATGGACGATTAGGGATAAAGCTGGCAGAATCCACACGATCCTGATTAATGTGAAACGTGTAAAAATTCAGGGGGGAACCCGACTTTATAGCTGCCGTGACATTACAGAACGCAAAATTTTACAGGAGGCTCTACGTCAATCTCATGAAGAATTAGGAAAACGAGTGCTGGAGAGAACCGTTCAACTGTGTGAATCAAATGCACTCTTAAGAGAGGAATTGATTGATCGCAAGCGAGCCGAAGCCGCACTGCGCCGGAGTGAAACCGAACTGCAACAAGCTAACGAGAAGCTCGTCCGCTGGGTAGACGAACTGGAACAGCGCAATCAAGAAATGGCGCGGTTGGCCAAAATGAGTGATTTTTTGCAAACCTGCGTGACGCTTGAAGATGCCTACAGTGCCCTAGCCACGCTAGTACAGCCGATCTTTCTCGGTAGTTCGGGCGGTGTATTTTTGCTGGATTCAACCCAAAATCAGTTAGAGGCGGTAGCAACTTGGGGACTCGCGCTCAAGAGTCAAATTGCATTCTCTTTGAAGGAATGTTGGGCACTACGACGGCGTCGCTCTCGTTTTGTGCAGCATACTCATTCTCAATTACGGTGCCAACATATTCTGGCTGATCCTGCTCCGGCTGAATCCCTATGTGTGCCGATGATGGCAGAGGGAAAAGTGTTGGGTCTACTCTATTTAAGTTCACTCAAACAAGGGCACTTAACTGATACGAAACAAAAATTAGCGGTGACGGTGGCGGAACACCTAAGTCTGGCTATCAGTAATTTAAAACTCCGGGAGACTTTAAAACATGAGAGCATTCACGACCCCCTGACGGGTTTATTCAATCGACGTTACATGGAAGAATCCCTGAAACGGGAGATTTTCCGCGCTCAGCGTCAGGGGCAACCTGTGGGTGTAATTATGATTGATATTGACCACTTTAAGCAATTTAACGACACATTTGGGCATGAGGCGGGAGATAAAGTTTTGCGAGAATTGGCGAGTTTTTTGCAAATCAATATCCGCAGTTCAGATATTGCTTGCCGCTATGGAGGTGAGGAATTACTTCTGATTTTGCCAGATGCCTCTTTAGCCGATAGTCGGCATCGAGCTGAGCAACTGCGACAAGGAGTGAAGCAACTTCAGGTGGAGTATCGAGATCAACTCCTTAATAGAATTACAATTTCGCTGGGAGTGGCGTGCTTTCCAGCGGAAGGTTTGACGGGTGAAGCCATCATCCAGGCAGCCGATACGGCTTTATATCAGGCGAAAAAATTGGGACGCGATCGCGTGGCGGTTGCCTCTACCTCAGCTTTAAAATTAGAGGTTAATTCACGCTCGTTAGACCCCTAACTATCATGTCACGCCGAAAAGATGAGTCTCTAGATATTATTTAACGTACCCTACCATCAAAATAAGAATTTTCGATATTGGAGAGTGAGGTGACTCCCTCACCCCCTAAATATCAGCACATGTCAGCATCGACGACAGCGAACTACACCCACCGTCCCACAACGACTCGCACTGTGCCATCTTCCAGGGTTTCTTCCTGCTCCACATTAAACCCTTGCTCTTGCACGGATGCCATTAGAGTTTTGTGGGCGTACTTTTGCATCAACGAGTTAATAAACCCTTTCTGATCAATTCTCGCGCCCCAGAAATCCGCCACTAATTCATAAGTTTCACCATCGTGACGAAAGCCCAAATCATACCCATTATCCTGCCGGATCACATATTCAGCTTTGGCGGTGTCTCCGAGGTATCCCCTGACTTTTTTGTTGCACTCTACCTTGTATCCCAATTCTTCCAATGCCTGATGCAGCATCTCGCCATTTTTGATTTGAACTTTAATGGTTGTGAAATGAGACATATCGATTTTGGATGTTGGATTAATTGAATTTGCCTTGATGCTTGGCAATCTCTTCCCGAATCACGGGGATTAGTTCTATGGTAATCTGCCTCATCCTGGAAGTGCGATCGCTCTTTTCCCTAATCCCCGTTTTTGCTCTAAACAGCCGTCGCCTGTCCCACCTGAGTTAAGAAACGGAACGCCTTCAGGATATGACCTGCACACTCAGTGGGTGAGGTATCGTAAAAGGCACGCCAAGCCGCCGCCTTATACTCATCATATCGATCTGCTTTTTCGGGAAATCGCTCCAACCAGGCCAAGCGTACAGCATGACCGATGAGAACATCGAACACAATATACTCTTCCACTTGTAACTCCGGATTGCGTTCTGCGATCGCCGCCAGTTCCATCAACGCCTCAATATTGACTTGGCGATATTCTGGCGCTTCAATCTTATTGAGCAAATGCTCCACCCGCAAGGCAAAATTCTTTTCCCCTGGTGTCATCTCGGAGAGAATCGGAGCGCTATCCAAGCGATTCCGACGCTCCAACTTATCCCCAATCACCAAACCCCTACAATGTTTCATCACTAGCCAAACACTAGGATAGAAGTTTTTGGGAACCCGACCGGCTGCACCATCTAACTGCCGCTTTCTTACCCAACTGCCAACCGTGGGTGTCTCCTCCGTCTCCTCCCGTTCGCCCGATAAGACACCCCAATTAATCTCGCGATCAAGTCGCTTGACGTGCAATGATTCTTGTTGACGCAGCTTTTGGTTCATGCCCTCATATCCCGCGATACAAGAGCGTAACCGCATCTTAATTTCAAATGGGCTTAAGTGCATGAGTCGCTCATAGGCTTCATCCTGAGTCACCCCTACTTCAGCCGCCAGTTCGCTGGTTAATAGCAGAATCAGGTACCCCACTCGTAGCGTCAGCAAACCCTTGAGTAAAGAGGGTTCTGCTTTGATAATGGTACCCAAATAAATCAGAATTTCTTGGGTCAAAACGCGATCGCGAATATCTTCCCGACAGAATTCATCAATCTTCGCTTGAAGTTCCAAGTGCGACATTGGATTTTTAATCAGCGATGCCTCACTATAAGCTCTTCCCACGGTAATCTGCTTACCGCGCACCAACATTTCCGTCACTGCATCCGACAAACTGATATCCGCCTTGTTCAGCAAACCAGCGGCTTGACGTACCACCGCCCAGTAAGGAGAAACCGATTCAGTACCCGCTTTGAGATAAACTTCATTCAGCAAATCCGCCACTGTCACCCGTGGCCCTGGCCCCCCAAATCCCGTATCGAAATCTAATCCCCGCAGACGTTTCAGAGTACGCAACAACTCGATTTGTTCGTAGAGGTTATCCGATTCCCGCAAACTGTCCAGCAATAACCCCAGATTTGTTTCACACTCCAGTAAAAATTCCTGAGTATGTCCTAATGGCCCATGTTGTCCAGGACGACTAGTTAAGTAATACTGACGTGGAATCGCATCTTTAACCGCTGATTGGGTAAATTCAAACTCTTGTAGAAAATCGATGCGTTCGATTCCAGCCGTGAGTAACAATTGATTGAGACGCCCTAGCTTGACCCGAACACCTTCACACCAACCTTCTTTTAGTTGCTGAATTAACTCTAAAAGGGGTGAATCTTGGGATTTTGGATGGGAAATTGAGAGATTTTCGCCTTCTCTGCCTCTGTGCCTATTCTCCATCGCTTCCCGGCTGGTTTCCCACATGGTATGAGTTAACAACAGCGTCATCGTTGGACGACCGAGTTCACTCCAGTGGCGCTGAATGTAGGCGAGTTCACTTTTAATCTGATCCACCAGAAAATGGTAATCCAGAGTCAGATAAAACTGCTGCTGATCCAAAAACGCAGGCAGAAACACAATTGTTTCTTGCCCAATCCGAAAGATTCTCGACGTTGTCAGACTCCGCAACCGTCGCACCGGGCGTCCCGTTAACGAAAGCGCATCACAATGCCCCATTTGAGCATAAACCGTTGACAGCTCGATCGCCTGACGCACCTGCATCGGCTCTACCTGTTTGGGGGTTTGCGTGGCAATCCCGTAAGTGGCTAGTTGAGTCTGTAAATCTTCATCCTCTGCGAGTAGAGCAATTTGCACCACCGGATCTTGATGACGCCCGATGCATAAATGACGCCCCAAGGGGTCAATATCTCCAGGTGCGATTAGTCCTTCACTCAGCATCTGACCCAAATAGTATAAACTCTGTGCCCACACCAAAGGCACATTTTCGTTAGGAAGACGCCTCTGGCTACGAGGAGACTGCCGCTCTGCTTCGATGTTCTCCTGGGGTACGTAATACAATTCGGGTAGCAGTTTGAGTCCGTCTCGCTCAACTAACAAACTTTCTAAACGCGCTTGATAGTTTTGAACTTGCTCGGTGTCTCCCCGAAAAAGCCCATCGAGCACCAGATAGGAAAAAAATAAAGGCCACTCGCACTCAATATGTTCAAACTTTTGCAGTTCCCAGGGGTCGTAGTGCAGGCGTGTAGTATCTTCTAAAACTGTTTGGTGACCATCCCGCAGGAAGCGTTTGCAACCGTATCGCCCTTCTAGCTTCTTGACGATGTCGTTCTTGGTTCGTTCGATGAGTTCGGCGTCTTCTATGGCAAAGGCGGGGAATCCAATCACACTTAAAAGAGCCGCATCTGTTTCTTTGGAACCCGACTCGCGGGGCAGAAGATATTCTAGTGTAATTCGCGATCGCGCCATTTCATCGGGTAATACATGAATCACAGACGCCGCTGAACCCCGAACACCGAATAAATCTAACCCATTAATCGCTTCCAATGCCGCTTTTGCCATCCCAACCGAACTTGCGTTCAGTTCAGGATTGCCATGATTGACCTTATTCCCTCGCTCCCAGATGCCGTAATCGGGTGTACGATACGCCCGACCGATGTAATAAACAAGATTTTGGACAAAGCTAACTTCGTCGATTGTATAGATGATGTACAGCCCTGATGCCGTCATCTGAGCCAGCATCAGCAAGAACAGGGAGGTTGCATCCAGTTGCAAATGACCCCACTGGTCATCGCCCACAACCACGTCGCCCGTGCTGGTATTGTATTTGGCGTGCAGGGCGTCCATCAGCGATTGGGTTTCTTTAAACTGTTCTACTTTGTGAGCTTGCCGCATCATGCAGAACAGCAGCCCCCGCATCAGCTTGACAACGTTGTGTTCCAGTTCAAAGGTACGCCCACCATCTGCATCGAGCTTGCGGTAAGCCAAGGCTAGTCCCCAAACCGCCAAAATACTGTAAACGTTATCCCGTACCCAGGCGTCGGTGTAGTCGCCGTGGGCATTAATCGCCGTACTGGCTGGTAATAAACCCGTCATCGGGTTTTGGCGTTTCAGGATGACCGCCTTGATTTGGTGGTAGTAATAATCTAATCGAGCGGGTAGTTGGGAAGCGATGATAGACATAATCCCTTTCTTAATAAGTCTCGGAATTTAGAGCGGCGGCTCTTGTAGGCAATCACCTATCTCAACCTTTATCCATACCTTAAACAGAATCTATTCAGATTGCAAAAACAGAGGCTTGCCGTTTTGCCAACCATTGGTTACATTAGTTTACATACAAGTTTACACAAGTTACCAACGGAGCAAAAACTATGCAAGGCGAATCTCGCAACGATGCCAAATTCGGCTTTACGCCTCAAGCAGAAAATTGGAACGGTCGTTTAGCCATGATTGGCTTCGTTGCCGCTCTGATTACTGAGTTCGTTACAGGTCAAGGTGTATTGCACTTCTGGGGTTTGCTGTAATTCCCTAATTGTCCAATCTGTAGTCAATCTCAATTCATTCGCTGGGTGTTTATTAATAAAGAACCCAGCTTTTTTGTTGGTAATTTGCTGTTTTGGCAAGGCTATAAGCAAAGTCAAAAGTCAAACGTTAAAACAGCAAACCCCTATGTGGATCAGGATTTTAGCGGTTGCCTATATGCAAGTTAAATGTGTAATAGATTATTGTACAGGATTAATTAATAATTAATAAAGAGGAGCGGCATTAAAGTCGCTCCTCTCTTTTTGTACCAGTCTTGTGACCAGCTATTTAGCGAATGTATTCTTTGAGAATACTGTTGCGATTGGGATGGCGCAGTTTGCGGAGCGCTTTGGCTTCAATTTGCCGAATTCGTTCGCGAGTGACGTTGAAAATTTGACCAATTTCTTCCAGGGTCTTCATACGTCCATCATCCAACCCGTAACGTAAGCGGAGAACATCACGTTCGCGGGGGCTAAGGGTGTCAAGAACGCTTTCGAGGTCTTCCCGAAGCAGATTTTTGGAAACTTGATCTTCTGGAGTTTCGCCATCGGCTTCAATAAAGTCTCCAAGACGGGAGTCTTCTTCTTTACCGATCGGTGTTTCGAGGGAGATGGGAAGTTGGGCAGATTTGGCAATGAATCGCAGCTTCTCGATGGTCATTTCCATGCGATCAGCAATTTCTTCTTCGGTGGGCTTACGACCCATTTCTTGAGAGAGGATTTTAGTAGTTTTTTTGATCCGCGAGATTGTCTCGTACAGGTGAACAGGTAAGCGAATCGTGCGGGACTGATCGGCTATAGCACGGGTGATAGCCTGCCTAATCCACCAAGTTGCATAGGTGGAGAACTTGTAGCCTTTTTCATGATCAAACTTCTCAGCGGCACGAATTAAACCTAGAGAGCCTTCTTGAATCAAGTCTTGGAATGAAAGACCTCGATTCATGTATTTTTTGGCAATGGAAACAACCAGACGCAGGTTAGACTGTACCATTTTGTCCTTCGCTCTCCGCCCTACGTAAAGGCGGTGACGGAAGGCTTGCAGAGGCATGTTCACCTCGGTTGCCCATTCGCTATCTTGTGGCTCTCGCTCTAATTGATCAGACAAGCGATCGCGTACACGCTCTAACTCTAATAAATCCGCAATTTTACGAGCCAGTTCAATCTCTTCATCTGCCCGCAACAACCGAATTCGACCGATTTCTTGCAGATACAGGCGAATTGAATCTTCTGTATAGTGTTTTTTCTTTGCTTGTGCGCGACGACGGGTAGAGCGCACCTTTCCAGGCTTACCGTCTTCCTCATCCGGTTGAGCGTCCACCAGCTCGTCTCGGTTCGCTTCATCCTCGATCAAGAATTCAAACTCGCTTTCGGGTTGAGTTAGTGTTGCGAGTACGTCGTTTGCCTGGGTCATGCCTTTTTCCTCATGCTCCTTCAATTAAAGACCAGTAGATAGTGTTTGTTAATCTACTTACATAGCGTAGCCAGTGAGTCACTTTCTGTAGCATTCTAGGTCTTCTTTGATCGCTGAGTTCGACCCGTTAGATTCGGCATCTACTTTCGCTCCTCAACGTTCTCGCGAATGCTCGCTTACAGTAAGTTTGAATTCTGGCTTCTCTTGAGACTTTTTGATTGTAGCCTTAATTACCAAATTTGGACTTAGGTTTTTAGCTTCAATCTCAAAGGTGATGAATCTAATTTACAAATTGCTTTTACACAAAGCTAATCTCACTGGAATTAATGCACCCATAGTCAATTCATTTTGCTTGAGTTACCTTGTCCTGGGGCTTGCGCCAAAAACTCTATCGGCTGGTGTTAGCTAGGTTCCGATTCTCCTATGCTGTGTTCACAAGCTGATTCGAGATCATTATCATTATCAAATGTAATGTGAGGGTTGTCGCTACTTTTCGGGTATCTCTTCGGGTCGGAAATTGGAGTAGTCTCTCCTTGTGGGGCCAATCTTTCCTAAATCTACTCTAGCTTCAATCTTGATGACCCCAGATAAATAGCTGAAATACACTAAGCCATTTTAATGAATTCAGCGGATAGATGACAGTAAGGGGAGAGCTGGAAATCCATAGTGCCACGAGTTTTTTGGTACAAATGTTCTTTTTTGACCTCTTCTGTGACTACGTTAGCGAAAATTTTCGACGTGGGGACATTTTTCTCTAACTGGAGACCGATAAAGTTTCAACCAAAGATGCGTTTGTGTAAGACATCCGTAAAACAACTGTTTTAACACACAAACTTAGCACTTGCGTCAAGATCCAGATTAAAAAAGCTTGAGAATATCCCCCAGATGACAAAAATTACTTCGCCTTAGGCAGGAGAAAGTTGCCATAATTGGTCGATCGTGATGAAATCATAACCTTGCTCTAACAACCGAGGGATTAACTGAGCCGTTGTTTCAGCCACATCTTGTCCTCCGCAGTAACCATCGTGTAAGACAATCAGCGACCCATTGCGAACCTGCTGTAAAACTCGCTGCACGACGACATCAATGCCAGGGCGCTCCCAATCTTCCGGTACAACGCTCCACATGACGGGTCGGTAATTCCACTGGTGCAATAAACTCAAAGTCTGGGGGGTAAACAAACCATTGGGAGGGCGAACGTCTCGAATACGGTCTGGGTGGAGGTGACAAGCCTTAGCGTCATGTGTAGCGGTCGCCAGCGCGGCGCAAATCGCTTCTTGAGTTTTCGCCAAACTCTGCTGGAGTGCCTCCGGCGAGAGCAAGGCAAAGGAGTCATGGTAATATCCATGTAACCCAATCCAGTGATCCCGCTGATAAACGGCTTGAGCAATGCTAGGTGCCCGCTGCACACAAGCCCCCAGCCAGAAAAAACTCGCTTTAATGTTGTAGTGGTCTAGAACTTGCAGGAGTTCTGGGGTGTACTGCGGATGGGGGCCATCATCAAAGGTCAGGGCGATGGTTCGTGACGCGGTCGTTCCTGACCAAAGACAACTGGGAAACAACGGTTTCAGAATTTTGTACACAATAGGGTAAAGCGGAGCAAGCTGCATTCGGTTGTTTTTTCTGAGTTACTAGAGGTCAGGTGGAGTTAGAGAGTCTTAATTTCAGCGTCAACCGTTACCTAAAGTATCGCCAGCTCTTTTTGTTCTGGGTGAGCTGCTGTGTGGCAGTCACTCTCAGCGGTTGTGACACGGTGACTACTAATCAGTATGAAGCAACTGCACTCACCGCTATGACTTGGCAAGTCCAGTATTTCACTAGCCCTGCAAATGAAAAGCAGCCGCGTTTTGAAGAGTTCGCCTCAAATTCCCTACTCAACCGCAATGGCGAGAAACCCAAAGAGGCTGTGATTGGACCCGATGACAAAGGCTTGTGGTGGTCTGCACTGCCGCCACGACCCAGTATCAATGAAGTCGAACAACGGCAAATGTCTGGGGAAGAATTTAGCAAACCCGAAATATTACGTAATGTAAAATACGAAATGACTTACCAACAAGATGGGCAGACGGTAACGCTACCGACCAACTACGATGTTTACCGACAGGTTGCTAGAGCCTATCCTTCCCGTAAACCTTTGCAGCTCACTCTGGGAGTTAACAATGCCTCTGTCACCAAAGCTGAGCCGATACAGTAATCGTCAATAACCCCGTCCAAACCCTCACTGAAGCAGGAGGGGGCAAAGTAAAATTTAATCTCCACTTTATTCCAGGGATTAGCAGTGGATTGATTAGCGGTGGAGTTTGTCAGCAGACTGCTTCAAAACCATGGGGACTTGCAAAGGCTGAGTACCTTTTCCTAACATCCGGTTATTGTCTAGTACCTGAAGACCATCAAGAACTGCTCCTCGAATGACGGCTTCCTGCTCATGAGTTAACATCAAGCGAAAGCAATCAGCGACAACACAGCGCTCTGACAGGTGTAAGAAGGGGTCTGTTCCCCACTGGGTTAGTTGTTGCACTGCGACTAAGCGCTTGACTGGGTTAGCGTCGGTGAGACCGCTAAGCATCTGATCCAGGTTAACTACATTCTGACTCGCTGGGCGGTTGAGCGTCTGCCAAACTACGAGGGTGAGAATGGTGAGGTTGCCCAAAATTTGAACTATTGTACTAGCTGCAATCCAAGGGCTATCAGAGTCAACCCAAATGGAAATGATCATGTAGGTACTGAGGGTAGCCATAGCACCACTACCAACAGCTCGAGTTAATGGCTGATTATACCCCCTCAAAAACTGGCTTAAACTCGACCAGTAACGTTGCCAGTCCCACTCTTGCATCCTGTAGACTAGCAACATGACCAACGCACCGATACTTGTTGCCAGCAGAAGCTTCCAATGCCAAAAAAGCATTGCTACAACGAGGGTTAGACCAACAACCCAGCCCCCAGGTTCACGTAACTGTTGTAGATAAAGCGGCTTAAACGCTCGACCTTTGACTTTTGCCATCAACCGATTTTCAACGCTTTCAATTGAGTGGAGGAGTTGCTGCCACCCCAGTAATCAAATTAATCATAGGCGATAAGCGGGTCAGTTCGATCGATTAGCAGACTGGGAGGCACTATCGTCCCAAACGGTAGCAATATGTAGCTTAAAAAGAAAAACTTAGGTCAGATAGAGTCAGTTGACCATCAAAGGCATAGAAGGTAATCCGAGAAATATGGGGTACCTCAATTCGGAATGAGGCATTGGGCGGAACGGGCGAATCAGAACCGGCTAAGTTGGCTTTGCTCAGAGACTTCCGAATCAGGAGTTTGTTCTGGTGATCGTAGGCAGACAGCAGCATCCGCTGAGAACTGGTGACATGGCAGCAGAACTGATGAACAGGGTGTAAAAATGTCACTTCCAGCCAACCACTTTTAGGCGCTCCCATGAGTACCGTCGTCCCCGTCTGAGGTGGGGGATAGGCTGGGTTTGAGGGCTGTAGAGCGATCGCATTTTCAAAGGTGATCCCGTAGTGGTGAAACTGGCGATCCACAACTTCAAAGCAATTTAAGTCTTCCAGGTTAAGACAGACGCTAGAAGGTCTTCTCACGACTAAATTAGAGTCAAATTCAGCTACGTCCCAATCGGGAGAAGCAATTACGGCTTGCGGCTCCTTTAAGTCAGTGTCCGACTCAAAAATATTAGAATCGCTGACTTCATTCAACTGGATACTGCACTGTATTGCCATAACACTAATATGAACGCACTTTCTCAAAAACCGCCTGACCGTCAACGGAGTTGACGCGGAACCAGCGAACATTTTTTGTTTTTACGTGAGCCAGCCATCCCTCAATCCAGAAACATCTTTGCATCATCTAACTTCTCAAATCACCATTGCGGAAGGATTTTATTTATTCTGATTTATTTTCCTTGGCAGGAAAATACTGTTCCGGAAAAAAGCAGACAATCAAGACTACAAAAGTCTTTTAAAGAATTACTGATTTGAGTTCGTACTTTTTTAGGACAAGCTCCCACTCCTCTAAAATATTTTGATGAAATGTGAGTCTTCCCAGTTCCCCAACTCTAGTTGTGTCCAAGAATCAACCAAGAGTAAGAAGTGGTCTTACGCCAAAATCAGGGATGATGACAGTAGTGATGAGGTTTGGGCATGATTGAGCCAAATGGTTTTAAGCAGCACTCCGTGGTGACCTCGCTGGGACGAATGGTGTATTACACCGCCGAGGGGGAACCTTGGCAGGAACCCGAAGCCGCCGACCCCACAGATCAGCCATCCTTAGTGTTCTTGCATGGCTTTGGCGGTGGTTCATCTGCCTATGAATGGTCAAAGGTATACCCAGCCTTTGCGACTGAGTATAAAATTCTTGCACCCGATTTAATTGGTTGGGGTCGTTCAGCGCACCCTGAACGGAATTACAAAATAGATGACTACATTACTACAATCATAGAGTTCATTGAACAGACTTGTACAGCACCAACATCAGTCGTTGCTTCTTCTCTGACCGCCGCCTTTACGATCCGAGCGGCGATTGCTCGTCCTGAGCTATTTAAATGTCTGATTCTCACTACACCCGCAGGACTATCAGATTTTGGGGAAAACTACACGCGCAGCTTTTTTGCACAGTTGGTCAGCACCCCCATTCTTGACCGTATCATCTACAGCACAGGTGTTGCCAACAGCGCGGGTATTCGCAGTTTCTTGGAAGGTAGGCAATTTGCCCAGAGCAGCCGAGTTTATGAAGAAATCGTTAACGCCTATTTAGAATCAGCTCAGCAGCCTAACGCCGAATATGCTGCATTGGCCTTTGTGCGGGGAGATTTATGCTTTGACTTGTCGCTATACATTCCTCAATTGACTACCCCCACGGCCATGATCTGGGGACAGAAGTCCCAATTTACAGGGCCAGAAATTGGTCAACGCCTTGCCTCACTCAATCCAAAAGCTATTCGCATTTTTCAACCTCTTGACGATGTTGGGTTGACACCTCAGTTAGAACTGCCTGCGGTAACCATTGGTTTAATCCGGCGATATTTAAAATCTCTTAATTCCGGGACTGGGGATTAGAAAAGAATGAAGGATGCAGTATAGAAGTGAGCTACAGGCTAAGCTTATGACCAATTCTTAGACCAGAGACCCCTTACTTCTTCCTTCATCCTTCAACTTTTTTTACTGTACTCTGACTTCAATGACGCTAGCTCTGAAGTTGTAATCCGTGCCCTCCAACTCCACTGGCGTGCCAATTTTAATTTTGTTATTACCTAACACTGGGCCATCTTTGGTAATTTGTCCTTTACCAACCAAGGTCATCGTCATATCAGTACTAAAAGAGTTAGACCTCGGATCGGGTAGCTCTTTGACCGTGCCATCCGGCTGTGGCACCGCTAACATGGATGGCAGTGTCTTTACAGACTTAATATCAACCTGACCGTAGGGTTGATTGCGAATGATGATATTGGTCGTCTTTTTCTCCGCAAATTGCTTGAGTAAGGCGTCGGGATCGCGCACAGAAAGACCCCGAACAATCAAATCCACTTCTACGGGTTTCGTTGCACCGCCCATTTGTGCCACAGAGCCGGTGGTGCCGGGAAAGAAAAAGATACCGACAATCACTAATAAAATCACCAAGGTAGCACCCACGTCGAGAATGCTCACCTTACCAAATAAACGTCCTTTAGAATCCAAAATAGCCATGAAACGTCGTGCGTGTGTCTTTGCCAACCAAACCATCCAAGAAGCATTCTCTAGCACAATTGATGAAAAGGCTAGCTAGATGCTCATGATGACAGTCCTGTGATAAGTTACCACGACTGATATAACAGATCAGCAGGATAGGGTCTGCCTTGCGGCATAAATTCTCGTCCTGTAGAGTATGGGTTTACCAGACTCGATGATGGGTTTGGGAACAATAGACCTATCCGAAAAATTGGGATATAACCGACGTGGCTAGTCTAGGTTTTGGGGACAGCGTAACGCCTCCTACGACTCAACGACTTTTTGGGATAGCCTTGACCATCGGTGACAGGATCAGACCGAGATGGCAACTAAACGCCCCCAAAGAACGTCCTTGTTTTCTAAGCTGATTAAATATAGCTGTGTTAGCCGTATTCGCCATGTTTAAGTTTTTGTCCTCACTGTCCTATCGTTATCGGCATCGCCTGTTATCTCCTGTAGTATCCTTCGTCTTGGCGTTGAGTCTTGTCGTGGGTATCGCCCAAGCATCGCAAGCCTCTTTGTTTGACCTCATTCTTAACGGGATTCAGGTCATCCAGCTATCCAATATTTCCAATAATCAGGAAGTTCAAATTGGTAAGCAGATTAATAGCCAGCTAGTCGGCAGCGAGATTAGGCTCTATCGTAATTCTGAAATTAATCGCTACGTCAATGACATTGGTCAGCGCTTGGCACAAAAGAGCAAACGCCCTGATATTCCTTATACCTTTCAGGTGGTTAATGATAAGAGTATCAATGCCTTTGCCACAATGGGGGGGTTTGTTTATGTTAATGCGGGTTTGATTGCCGCCGCAGACAATGAGGCTGAGTTGGCGAGTGTGATGTCCCATGAAATTGGTCATATTGTTGGGCGTCATTCCATTGGGCAAATGCGGCAGGCGGCGATCGCCAGAGGCGTGGCGTCAGCGGCTGGACTAGACCGCAATACGATGGTCAATATTGGAGTAGAACTAGCTTTGAAGCGTCCCAACAGCCGCAAGGACGAGTTTGAAGCCGATCAAATGGGATTACAAAACTTGACCAAAGCAGGCTATGCGCCCTCGGCGATGGTTTCCTTTATGGAAAAGCTGCTGAAGGCCAGAGGTTCTGTTCCTACTTTCTTGAGTAGTCACCCGGCAACCTCAGATCGAATTCAAGGGCTACAGCAAGCCATTGGCTCGCAAGGGGCAAATGCAGGAGATGGCTTAAATACAACCGCCTACAAAACCAAAATACGCGCTCTGTTATAGACCCCGCCCTGTAAAACCCGTCTCTGCTAAGGGACGGGAATGTCACAATGAATTCAAAATTCTGATTTCCAAATGGGAACTCCCTGCCTCAAGACAGGGGTTTTAAACCTTGAATAAATGGGCTTTTGGCCTTTTGATTCCAATGCAGCCGTAGTCACTAGCGTACCGCGGAGCGGCGTGGAAGGATATTAGAAGGCTCGACCCGTGTCACCGCTTCCGCCAGTGGTAATTTACGCAGGCGGCGGCGAAAGACGTTGGCTTGATACACCAGGGAATTGGTGAGGTCTACAGCGGTCATCCAGCCACTTTTGGGATGATAAGCACCCGTATCGATATCGAGCCAACCTCGACCTTGGGCAAGTTTGCCAGGAAGCACTCCAGGCAGGGTAAAGGTGATGGTATGACCTGTGATAATGAGTTTATTGGGGAAGTAAGGCTGTGGCATACTGTGGAATTCATCACGAATCCAGCAGAATTGCTCCGAGGTTTGCTTCTCTAGGGGAATTCGGGGATGGACACCGGCATGGACTAACCAGGTATCTCCTAAGTCCATATAGGTGGGTAGCGTCCGCATCCACTCAATATGATCTTGGCGTACACCTGCCTCGCCATAGCTGTTAACGGTACTGTGACCGCCACTGTACAGCCATGCTTGCAGCGCAGGGCCATAGATTTCTCCATCACCCAAAATATCGAGTAACATTTGTTCGTGGTTACCCAACAAGCAGAAGTAGGGGCTTTCTTTCACAAACTCCACTACCTTAGCGCTGTGAGGCCCCCGGTCAATCAAATCACCGAGGAAATAAACTTGGTCGTCGCCAGTAGGGGCGATCGCATCCAATAAGGACATCAGGGCGTCATAGTGACCATGCACGTCACCGATAACAATACGACGATGGGTCATTTTTGCTTTTTTAATATCCAATTGCACCAATACCAGGCAGCACCCTTAGAAGTTAGCTTGCGTCAGTGTCGTCACGATCACCAAGGCATACTTACTGTTCTCAGTATGCCCAAATTCTTCTGGACGATTCTCAGCCAAAGTAATTATTTATGAGTTAAAACAGGAACCAACAGCCGAATTTCTGATTCCAAGAGAGAATCTGTAAGTGTTAGGTCTTGCTTGGCACCAGACCCTGTATTCTAAAAAGATGCATTTAAGGGCAGGTGATGTGTGCCTTTGATTGAAAGACTTTTAAGCTGTCAAGATAGTTCCTCAAGCTCAAGTGCCTTAAAGTGAAGAGTATCCGTAACAGTAGCAAGCCTTTGTCCTGTTCTAAGTTGAGTTGATTCCCTGAAAAACTGTGTCTTCTTCCACACTGTCAGTTATTAACACCCTGAAGCAGCCTACTCGTTGGGAGTGGGTTGAGCAAGCACTCACTCACCTAAACATAATTTTACTCGACCACTCTCATTGTGAGCGTAAGGCGGCGGGAGTTGCTCTAAACTTGATGTTTCGCTACCCATCCAACACGCAACTGGTTCGTCAGCTAACGGCGATCGCTCGTGAGGAGTTGGAACACTTTGAGCTGGTTAACCAGTGGCTGGAACGACGCGGTGTTCCTTTGGCTCCCCTTTCAGCACCTCCCTATGGTGGGGGATTGACGGCTTTAGTTCGTCGGACTGAACCGGAGCGATTGTTGGATTCATTGCTGGTTTCAGGTTTGATTGAGGCTCGCTCTCATGAGCGTTTGGGATTACTGGCGACTCACTGCCCCGATCGCGAGTTAGCTGAATTTTACCGGAGTTTGATGGCCTCTGAGGCGAGGCACTATGGAGTTTACTGGGTGCTCGCGGATACTTATTTTGAGCGGGATGTGGTGAAAGCGCGGTTGGAGGAGTTGGCGATTCAGGAGAGTGAGTTGTTGGCAACGCTGCATCCTGAGCCAAGAATTCATAGCTAACTTCAGGGCAACCGCATTCCTCAACATTTGCATTTGAAATAGAGTTTGATATGCCCGTCAGTGATACAGACAACCCCAACCCGTATGCTGAAATACGACAGGAAACGTTCTACAAAGACTTTTTGATTCGTGCCTGGGAGCCTCGCGATCGCGAAGCCGCCGCCGCCATTATCAGAGATGCTCTGACGGAATATGGCTTGCCTTGGGAGCCTACTGGGGCTGACCGAGATGTTTTAGAGGTAGAAACCTTTTACACGGCGGTAGGGGGAGAGTTTTGGGTGGTAGAACAACAGGGACAGTTAGTGGGAACAGGTGCTTACTACCCGATCAAGCGAGGAAATCACGCCGTCGAGATTCGCAAAATGTATCTGGCTTCGCCTGTACGGGGGCAAGGGTTGGGGAAATATTTGTTACAGCAGTTAGAAAACGCGATCGCAGATCGAGGCTTCCAGGAAATTTGGATTGAAACAGCTAGTGTCCTCAAAGAAGGCGTTAAGTTATACGAAAGCAGTGGTTATCAACCCGCAACGGGTGTGGAGACAAAGCGGTGCGATCGCGTTTATGTCAAGTTAATATAGCCGTTCAAAAGATGCATAGACTACAGGCTAGGGGCAAAGCCTGTCTCGCCCTTACACAGGAATGGGTTTAACTCATTGGTTAACTTAATTTAGGGTTGATTCCACTTGCTCATGATGCTTGAAAATCAATGACTTGCCTGTTGGTGGCTGTAATGATCGTTGTAGAACACTCAAACTCACCTCTGCTATGAGTGCTAATACCGCCACAGGAATCGCGCCCACCAGCAGAATGGCCTTGTCATAAAGGGCAAAGCCCAGCACAATAAAGCTACCTAACCCCCCAACACCAATAAAAGCAGCGAGTGTTGCGCTAGCGATCGCTTCTACGGATGCCGTTTTGATGCCAGCGATAATCACAGGTAAGGCTAGGGGAATTTCCACCTGCTGTATCACTTGTAGGGGTGTCATTCCCATGCCTTTGGCGGCTTCTTGAAGGGTGGGTTCGATACTCCGAAACGCCACATCTGTACTGATCAGAATCGGGGGCATGACCAAAATCGTGAGTGCGATCGCTGCTGAAGTAAAGGTGAGTCCGAAATAGGGAATGGCAACAAATAAAATAGCCAAACTGGGAATCACCCGTAAAGCATTAAAGCTGTTAATTAATATCGTTGAGGTTGAGCGCGATCGGGAACTGAGAAAGCCTAAGGGTAAACCCAGCCCTAAGCCAATTGCCATCGGGACTCCCACTAGGAATAAATGTTGAGTTATAGCGGCAATCAATTTATCTAGATGGCTACTCGCATATTCCATCGCTTTCATTAAAGTATTCATGAGTTTTTATTGATTTAACCTATAGAAAAATGCCATCTTTGTGATTGATAAATCGAATGAAAATAAGGATTGTAAATTTAAATTCCAAAACTCACTGTTAGGAAACTTAGCAATTATATATTAGAGTCAACGATTCTAGTCCGGTTGAATTTCAACTCAAAAAAGGAATTGCGAGACGTGATCGCCTTTTATAATCCCAGCATCCAGCCACAGATGCGGGGAATTGGATGCTAACTCCTAGAGCAACAATGACGCCCATTTAGGTTTGGGACTGGATTTTGGAAAAATTCAGTTAGAGTCAACTCCTCAAAACAAATATATGAATGCTATCGAACTTTTGGAGCGTTATGCGGCAGGAGAAAGATCTTTTGATTTTCCTAATCTAGAAGGGATTAATCTAAGCGATACCGATCTCAGGGGTGCCGACTTCAGGGGTGCCGATTTGTTTGATGCCAACCTGAGGAGTGCTGATTTGAGTGATGCCAACCTGGGAGGTGCCATTTTGAGTCAAGCTGTCTTGAGCGGTGCGCTCCTCAGTAGCGCTTTTCTGAATCGTGCCGTACTCCGTGGTGCCATACTCCATGGTGCGATTCTTAAAGGTGCAATTCTCAACGGTGCCAATCTGAGCGGAGCTGACTTATATCATGCCAACCTGAGTGGTGCGCTTTTAGGCCAGGTCGATCTGTATCATGCTTATCTCAGTAGTGCCATCTTAAGAGAAGCTGACCTATATCACGCTTATTTAAGAGAGGCTAACTTATTTGGTGCCAACCTGAGGAGTGCTAACCTAAGTGGAGCCGATTTGACAGGAGCCAACTTGATGGCGAGCAATTTGAGAAGTGTTAACTTGTTCGGTGCCAACCTGAGTGATGCCAATTTGGGGGGAGCCAACATGAGGTGTGCGCTGATTTGTAAAACAATTATGCCCGATGGAGAAGTATCGAATCGAGATTGTCTGTAAAGGGTGCTATTCGTTTTTAAATCTGTTGAAGTCCAATACAGGCAACTTGGATGCAAACATCTCTAAAGTCTTACTTACCCACTTGTCCTTTGCAATATCTGAACTAGCATAGACAGAGCTTTCAGCTGATGAGCTTTATTCTTTTGAGATAGGTAACACGGCCAGCTATGAAACGCAGATCTATTCCTGAGAGCGAGCTGTTAAGCAGCTTTTTAGGGTATGCCACAGCCGGCTTCGTTTTCGTCAATACCCCATTGTGGGCTATAGCCTTTGCTGTTGCTTTCGTGCTAGCTGAAGCCATTGGCTCTTGGGCAAAACTCATGCCGTTTGTTTGGGTTGAGGCTTGGGTTGGGCTTGTGCCTATAGCTTGGGTTGGACTTGTGGTTGTGGCGAGGGCTGGGGCTGGGGCGGCTGGAGCTGTGGCTGGGGCTGGAATGGCTGGGGCTGTGGCTTGGTTCGTTCTTTGGGCGATATCCCGGCATGTGGCTTTTTCGTTGCCGCGTGGACGGTTGGGAAGTGCCATCACGATGGCTGTTTTTTCTGGGACTGGGGCTGTAACTTGGTTTGTATTTGGCTCGGTGGCTGGACGTGTCGCGTTGGCGATGAGCGCGGGTAAGTTTTTTATTGTGATTGTGGTGATTGCTTGGGCTTGGGCTTGGGCTTGGGCTTGGTTCGTGTTTGAGGCGTTAGCTGGAATTGTTGTTGGGGGCGTGGTATGGGTAGCTGTTGGGGTGGGGTTTGCCTTTTTAGCTGGGGCTGCCGTTTGGACTTGGGCTGTCGCTGGCGCTGTCGCTGGGTTTATTGTGGCGGCTGTATCGAAGGCGAGGAAGGAATTACTCCAGTCTTTTAGTAAGTCCCATACCTTTATGATTATGGCGGGAACCTGCTTGTCAGGGCTAAGTTTGGGGCGATTATTAAGTGAACTGTTTTTTTAGTGGCATCGCTTTTTGAAGACAGGATTTACACAACTGGCGAGCGTATTAAAGCGCTGATTTGATTCAGATGATATTGAATTTAGGTATTATAAATCTGACTTATTTTGTCAATCTATTAAAAGAAAGAATTGTGTAAGAAACGCAAGTATTATAAAGGGGTCTGAAGGCTTAATGTCGCTAGTGCTCTAAAATTTGAGTGCAGCGATTTAAACGATGAAAAAAGTTCTCCTAACACTTGCCGTCTTCGGGTTGACTGCTGCTCTCCCTCACAAGACCCTGCACGCCCAAGGAATCGTGCCCGCAGCGGATGGGACTGGCACCATTATCACTCCTGACGGGAATCAATTGAAGATCCAGGGCGGTTCCCTTTCTCAAGATGGGAGCAATCTCTTCCACAGTTTTCAGCAATTTGGACTCCCAGAAGGCCAGATTGCTAATTTTCTCTCACAACCTTCTATTCACAATATTCTGGGGCGGGTTGTCGGAGGTGACCCTTCTATCATTAATGGTCTAATTCAAGTCACAGGAGGTAATTCTAACTTATATTTGCTCAACCCAGCCGGGATTGTTTTTGGTGCCCAGGCGAGTTTGAATGTACCCTCTGACTTCATGGCGACGACAGCTACGGGTATTGGGTTTGGTGAGAAGAATTGGTTTAACGCTGTAGGCGGGAATGATTACCCAAGCTTAATCGGCACTCCCAGTCAGTTTGCCTTTGACTCTGCTCAACCTGGAAGCGTGATCAATGCAGGTAATCTCACAGTTTCCCCAGGACAGCATTTAACCTTACTGGGTGGCACTGTGATCAATACCGGGCAACTAACCGCACCATCTGGGACGATTACACTCGCGGCTGTCCCCGGTGAGAGTTGGGTTCGGATTAGCCAAACCGGACATTTGCTGAGTTTGGAGATTGAAGCACCCAGGAATCAGGCTGGGCAGTTACTCTCTATTACACCTCTCAATTTACCCACTCTACTCACGGGAGTACCAGCAAGCCTAGAGACAGGGCTGAGTGTTTCCCCAACCGGTACGGTACAACTGAGCCATTCTGGAACAACTATCCCAACAGACTCTGGTACTGTGTTTGCTTCAGGTACCCTGAATGCTTCATCCCCCCTAAGCCCCCCGAACCCAGGCGGAGAACTCGCAGGGGTGGGTGGTTCGATCAATGTTTTCGGCAACAAAGTCGGTGTGATCAGTGCCAACCTCAACGCCTCTGGTGCTTATGGGGGTGGCACGGTGAGGATTGGCGGTGATTTCCAAGGGTTAGGCACTGTACCCAATGCCTCTCGCACCTTCATCAGTGCTGATTCCATCATCCAGGCTGATGCCTTACTCCAGGGCAATGGTGGTCGTGTGATCGCCTGGGCAGACCAATTAACAGGTTTTTCCGGTCAGGTTAGCGCCCGTGGCGGTGCCAATTCCGGGAATGGGGGCTTTGTAGAAATTTCGGGTAAGCAAGATTTGGCATTCCAGGGACAGGTGAATGTGGGTGCAACTCAGGGAATCAGTGGCACGATTCTGTTCGACCCAACCAATATCACTATTGTCCCTACAGGTGCCAACGATAACCAACTCAATGCCAATGTTCCGAATGCCAACGACCTAGCAGGGGCAATTTTCGCTAGCGATGGGGGGGCGGTGGACTTCACCCTTTCCGCTGGTGTCCTTGCCGCTCAAACGGGCAATATTCTTCTAGAGGCAACCAATAACATTACCATCGCCCCTGGTTTGTCACTAAACTTTGCCAGTCCGGGTGGGACGATTACTTTTAAGGCCGATGCTGATAACAATCAAGTTGGGTCGTTTGCGATGGATCAAGCCCAATCCATCACAGCAGCGGGGAGAAATATCACGATTTCGGGCGCGAGTGTTACCGCTGGAACCATCGCCACTTTCACCAACGATGGGGCGGGCAACCCAGGGGGTAATATCAACATCACCGCAACCAATGGCAATGTCAATGCCGTGAGTCTCAGGGCTGACTCTGAGCCGGGAACGGGCAGTTCTGGCAATGGTGCTAATATCACTGTCAATGCCTCTGGGCTGATTAACATCACGGGGACGATTGAAACCGACTCCCAGACACCAGGGAACTCTACCGCTTCTGCCGGTAATGGCGGGAACGTGATTTTGAATGCGGGTAAGGGCATTGCTGTTGATGTGATCGATACTCGCTCTCAAACCAATGGTTTTGGCGTTAGGACTGGCAATGCTGGGAATATCAGTCTCACAACCACAGAGGGAGACATTACCACCAGCCTGCTGTTCCTTCCCGCACTTGTGAATAATTTGAATGGAATTGGGGATGCGGGTAATTCCGGGAATCTGACAATTAATGCCCCTCAGGGGAACATTGGCGTCAATACTCCTTTGGAGGGAATTGTGAGCCAAGCACTGGGGGGTGCAATTTCGGGCAACGCGGGTAATGCTGGAGCGATCGCCCTGAATGCAGGTGGCGATATTAGCATTAGTGGCACTGTTGGGATTAACGCGAGTTCTCAATCTAACCAGGGCACCAGTGGCAACGGCGCTAACGTGACCCTAAGCGCGGGTAGTGGCAATATTAGCTTCAGTGGCAGCACCATCAATACTTCCAGCGACAGCCAAAGCGGTGGCAATATCAGCTTGACGGGCAATGTCACGCTCAATCAGCCCACAGTTACCCTGGATTCCACCGGGCCGGCATCTAACGGCAACATCACCTTCAATCGCTCACTGGATGGGACGACGACTGGGGCGCAAAACTTAATTGTAAATTCCGGCAATGGCACCATTACTTTTAATGGGATTGGTCAGCGTGTACCCCTCGGCAGCTTAACCCTGAATAGCACCGGGATGATTCAGCTAGCGGGCGAGTATACCTTTCTCAATGGCTACAGATTCAACAATCCCGTCACGCTCATTGGCGACACCAGGATTAATACTCCTAGATTCCTGGTATTTAACAGCACTCTCGCCGCCGGGGTAAATAATCTTACCTTGAATGCCAACGGCATTGACTTTCTCCAGGCGGTGTCGGGAACGGGTAATTTAATACTTCAGCCGTTGACTCCCGATCGCGCGATCATACTGGGAGGGAGTGTCGATAATAGCTTGACTACGTTAGATCTAATAGCCCGTGATCTCGCCGCCTTACAGCCTGGATTTAACAGCATCACCATCGGCAGTGCATCGGGGAGCGGTGCCATTATCTTAGCTGGGGATACAACATTTAATGACCCAGTGATCTTGCGATCGCCCGTTGGCAAGGGTTCAATCAACACCAGCGGGTTTACCTTAACTGGAACGAACAACGCCACCATTAGCCTGTTAGCCAACCAAGAGATTACCACGGGCAATATCATCAATCCGGGTCGAGCCATTACCCTAACCAGTCTGTTCGGCAACATTAATACGAGTGCGGGGACACTGAACTCCAGCTCTTCTATCACTCAAGGTGGGAATATTACCCTGAAAAGTGATAACGGAGCCATTACCACCGGAAACCTCAACGCATCGGGACTAACCGATGGTGGCAACATCACCCTGAACGCCCAGACTCAAATTACAGCGGGTCAAATCAATACTAGTGGGGCGTTTGGACAAGGTGGCAATATCATCCTTGAGCCTTCTGGTGCTATTCAAGTGAGTTCAATTAATGCCCAGGGAGGCACCCAAGGCGGTAGTGTGGATATCACCACGGAAAGTGTATTCAGAGCCATCAGTACTTTTAAGGCTGCCAATGGGGAATTGGTTAGTATTTCTACTCTTGGCGGAAATCGTGGCGGTGATATCACCATTCGACATGGAGGTGGGGGAATTATTCCCTTTGATGTGGGGAATGCCACCCTGAACGGTACAGCGGGAACACTGACGAGTGGCGAGTTCACAATTGCGCCGCTTGCCTCCTTTCCCTTCACCTATACGCAAGGCAATATTCGGATTATTAGTGTTAACCCACCCCTTACCCTGCCGACTCCGCCGGCTGTTTTGCCGACTCCACCTGCTGTTTTGCCGACTCCACCTGCTGCTCTCCCCACCCCCGCTCCTACGGTATCGACTCCATCCCTCACTCCTGTTCAACCACACTCCACTCCTCCTACTTCTAAACAAACCATCAATCCCATTGGGCAGCTTCCAGTTCGAGAAGAGCTAGAGAAACTACCACTGCTTCCCAACCATGACTTAGGGGCTTTGCAGATTGACCAATCATTGAGCGACGAGTTTGCCGAAGGGCTGGGATTGGGTGAGACTCGTCCCGTCACTCTCTCCCAAGCGCGTAACCTGCTACGCGAAGTCGAGAGTGCCACGGGTATTAAACCCGCGCTGATCTATGCAGTGTTTGTTCCTTCGACCATTACCCCAGTCCCCGCCACACAGAAAGGAAACAGCAACGCCGGGGGAGAAGCTATTGAATCCAACTTGTTCCGTTCGCTGACGCCTGATGTTAACGTTAGCGCCGCCTCTCGGCAGCAGGATCGCTTGGAACTGATTCTGATCACGGCTGAAGGAAATCCCATTCGCCGCTCCGTGAATGTAACAAGAGCCGAAGTTGCCCAAATGACGCAGGAATTTCGCACTCAAGTGAGCGATCGCACTAACCGTTCAGGCTTCCTTGTTCCCGCTCAACAGATGTATCGGTGGCTAACGGCTCCTCTTGAGGAGGATTTACAACAACGGAAGATCAAAAATCTGGTTTACATCATGGACACCGGATTACGCAGCATCCCTTTAGCGGCGCTTCACGATGGTCAAAATTTCATCATCGAACGATATAGCGTTGGCTTAATGCCCAGTCTTTCGCTCACCGATACTCGCTATGTCAATGTGAAGAATACCTCGGTTTTGGCAATGGGGGCGTCACAATTTGTGGGGCAAAGTCCTTTACCTGCTGTACCCATGGAAATATCGACCATTGTCGGCAAGTTATGGTCGGGAAAATCTTACCTAAATAACTATTTTACTCTCGAAAATCTTCAAGCCGCTCGACAGGAAACCTCCTATGGCATTATCCATTTAGCCACCCATGCTGAGTTTAAAATCAGTAATCCCCAAAAGTCCTATATTCAGTTTTGGAATAGCCAACTGCACCTCGATCAATTACGAAAACTAGCCTTGAATAAACCGGCTGTAGAACTATTAGTTTTAAGTGCTTGTCGCACAGCTTTAGGGGATGAACAGATAGAACTCGGATTTGCGGGGTTAGCCGCGCAAGCTGGAGTGAAGTCGGTTTTGGGGAGTTTGTGGTATGTCAATGACCAAGGAACATTGGGCTTAATGGCTGAATTTTACAACCAATTAAAACAGGCTCCGATTAAAGCCGAAGCCCTACGGCAAACTCAATTAGCAATGCTCAATGGAGAGGTGCAATTACAGGAAGGAAAGCTGATGACCAGCACGGGTAGCTTCCCCTTGCCGCCAACTCTAGCGCGTGTAGGAAATAACCAATTTTCCCATCCCTACTACTGGAGTGCTTTCACGATGATTGGTAATCCTTGGTAATCATTGATACCGCTCAGAAGAACGGCAAAATCGACTCAAGTCACTCAAACGTTTCTTGAGACTGCGAGTTTTATCCTGTACTAGAAAGGGTGCAATTCCAAGGCACCCTTAAATAAGAATGCAACTTAGTAGGAGACGCTCACGGAAATGTTAAGCCTCTCGGTGAGAAGTTCCTACTTTTTTTGTTTTTATTTCTATAATTATAAAATATTAAAAATATCGAACTGAGTAAAAGAGTCTTCAAGACCTAATAGCTGAAAGCCGCTCTACTAATTTTGTAAACTAATGTAAATAAAAAGGAAATTCTGCGTAAAAATAAAATCTCATTCAGACCAATAAGTAGCAGCTAAAAATTAAAAACTTGGCTATTTGCCGGCATAGCCAATGCAAATCCTACGCTGCAACTATTACTTACCCAAGGAAGATTTATGTCTACAAATAGTGATGGCATGTTTAATTGTCAGATTGGGAAGGAAGATACCGATAGTTTGCTCGGAGACTTAAAGGCTGGTACTCCCTTGATCAATTATGGGATTAATGATGTCCTCAATCCTGGATTAGGTACACCTAAGTTGATCGACGATCACTTTGACAATGGTATTAGCACGTTACAGACAGATAGTATTACTGACAACAGTGACGCTGACCCATTGATTGGTAGCAGTAATCATCACCATAGTGACTCGCTGGGACATTCTAGCCATGACCTTCAGCCGAGTAACGCTGCCAATAATACCTTAGTTCAGCCGATCAGCGACCTGCCTAACTACATTGATGCTCTGCTCCCAGCTAATCGCCCGCGTTGGAACTCTGGCAGTCCATTCGGCACACCTGTGACGATTACCTTTAGCTTTATGGAAAGTCGGCCGTCCTATGCTCCTGCCAACTGGACTAACTTTAACACCTTCACAGCAGAGCAAAGAGAGTTTACTCGGCAAGCGTTACAACTTTACGCCGATGTCGCCAACATCAATTTTGTTGAAGTTTCTGATGCTGGTGGTGGGGGAACAATGCGATTTGGCTATGCCACGAACCCCGGTGCAGCCGGTTGGGCATATTACCCCTCTTCTGCTCCCAGTGGTGGCGATGTCTGGATGAGTAACTCTGCCTCTAATTTGACGCCCGGTACCTGGTACTTTGGTACCTTACTCCATGAAATTGGTCATGCTCTGGGCTTGAAGCATCCACACGATGGCTCAGTCAATCTACCAACCTCACAGGATAGCTACAAGTACTCCAACCTGTCATATAGCCAGCACCCAGACATGCCAGGAGTACGTCCGCAAACTCCACAACTTTTTGATGTTGCCGCTATTCAATATCTGTACGGTGCAAACACCAGTACGCGCACCGGAGACAATATCTATAGCTGGGTAACCAATGAATCCTTCCTGCAAACCATTTGGGATGGGGGCGGTACTGATACCATCAGTGCTGCCAACCAGACACGGAACGCCTTTATCAACCTGAATGCAGGCAACTTCAGCTCCATTGGGGCAAGAGGTTCAGCAGATGCCAAAGATAATGTCGCGATCGCTTATGGCGTGACGATCGAAAATGCCACTGGTGGTAGCGGTAATGACACAATTTATGGCAATGGCGTCGCCAACTTCCTAAGAGGCGGGGATGGCAATGACTATCTCTGGGGTGCAGATGGCAACGACACGCTCTACGGTGAAAACGGCAATGACACGCTCAGTGGTGGAGATGGTAATGACTACCTGTGGAGTGACAGTGGCGATGACTATCTCAGTGGTGACAGTGGCGATGACAGTATGTACGGTGGTGCTGGTAATGATGCCCTCTATGGTGGGGCTGGCGATGACTACCTCGATGGTGGCACCGGCAATGACAGTATGTACGGTGGTGCTGGTAATGACCGCTATATTGTTGACAGCGTCGGGGATGTGGTCATCGAATATACTGATCAGGGAATTGATACCATCTACTCGTCCGTTACCTACACTCTAGGAGACTACATAGAGAACCTGATCTTTACAGGCACCAGCACGACGGCTGCCACAGGTAATAGCCTTGACAACGAGATTACAGGAAATAGTGGGATTAATGTGTTGTCTGGTGGCGCAGGTAACGATACCCTCCGAGGAGAAGGGGGCAACGATAACCTTGATGGTGGCGAAGGCAACGATCTGCTCATCGGTGGCTCTGGTTACGACATCCTGACGGGTGGACTGAACGCCGATACGTTTGCTTTTAGCTCCACTGGCGACGAGTTTGACATCATCAGCGACTTTACCATCGAACAGGGTGACTTGTTTCAAGTGTCTGCCAGTGGTTTTGGAGGTCAACTAATCGCCGGTCTGCTAGCCGAAAGTCAATTCTGGCTCGGTTCGGCTGCTACAACGGCTGACCATCGTTTCATCTATGACTCCTCTACAGGAGGACTGTTCTTTGACATGGATGGTGTAGGGGAAAGCGCACAAGTGCAGTTTGCCAGCCTCACTACTGGACTGACTCTGACGAATAGTAGCATTCTTGTTGCTGCCTAGTCACGGTTGACTGAATCGTGATCGCTCAATCAAAGACTTCTAAACAACATTGGGGATTGAGGCAGTACTTAATTGTCTTATGATTCCGCTTCGGGTGCATCTTCTTCTTTCCACGGATCAGTTGACTCGGCTGCTTTATACCTTGTTGAACGATTCACGTCATAAATCGAGGAAGAAGCTGAAATATCTAATTCTAGTTGCCGGAGCTTGGGCTTCGGCTTTTCTGTTGCTTTGCGGCTTGGTGCTTCCTTCCTCCCTTCCGCACCATGCCGACGTTGAGATGTCCCTTCCTCACTGGTATCCTCTGCCACAACTTCATAAAGCAGCGCTAGTTTATGTCCCTCAGAACCCTTACGCAACACTCGACCCAAGCGCTGAATATACTCGCGACTGGAACCCGTACCCGATAAAATAATTGCCACACGAGCATCGGGGACATCCACCCCTTCATTGAGAACGTGGGATGCCACTAAGGTTTTGTATTCTCCTTCCCGAAAGCGAGTGAGGATTTCATGTCGTTCCTTGACTGGCGTTTGATGGGTAATGGCTGGAATCAGCAAGTCTTGGGAAATGCGGTAGACGGTAGCGTTATCGTTGGTGAAGACAAGAATCCGTTCTGGGTAGTGTTGAGCCAGTAAATCAGTGAGAATCCTGAGCTTACCATCGGTACCGGACGCAATTTCTTTGGCTTCCCGATGGGCTAACATAGCTCTGCGTCCCGCTTGCGATCGCGCACTTGCCATGACAAACTTTTGCCAGCCATCCAGACTGCCCAAGGAAATCTTGGAGTCCCTTAAAAACTCATTGCGGAGTTTGATGCAGGTATTATAGCGATCGCGTTCTTTTTGGGACAGCTTCACTTTAATCTGCACTAATTTGTGATCCGCCAATGCCAACCCCGCCAAGTCCTCCGGCGACTTGCGATAGACTTCTGGCCCAATCAACCCCTTCAAGTCCCCATGACGCCCATCGGAGCGATCGGGAGTGGCAGTGAGTCCTAAACGGTAAGGTGCGATCGCATATTCCGCAATCACTCGGTAAAAGTCAGTGGGTAAGTGATGACACTCATCAAACACGAGCATGGCATACTGATTGCCCAATGCTTCCGCATGGATGGTGGCACTGTCGTAAGTGGAAATCAGAATCGGGGTTTTATCCCGCGAACCGCCCCCCAATAATCCCACCTCTGCATCCGGAAAAGCGGCGGTTAAGTGAGCATACCACTGGTGCATCAAATCCAGTGTTGGTACCACAATCAATGTGGTGCGGGGCGTCGCCTGCATCGCCAGTTGCGCCAAATACGTTTTCCCGGCGGCGGTGGGCAGCACCACCACCCCTCGACGCCCTGCTTGTTTCCACGCTAAAAGCGCTTCTGTCTGATGAGGATAAGGTTCCATCTCAAAGCTGGGAACTAATTCTAAGGGAGAAAATTCCTTTGCCTCATCGTTAAAGTCAGTCCCTTCCGCTTGCAAGGCTTCCACCAGTTGGCGATAGTGCATGGCAGGGATGCGAAACTTCTCCACTCGGTCATCCCAAGTCGCATAATCCACCCAGGTTTTCCCCCGTGGCGGTGGATGCAAAATTAGGGTGCCCCGATCGAACGCTAAAGTAGGGGTACGAACCATGTGTGCTGCGACTTCCCAATTCCCCAGTGAGTGATTCCCCAGTTATTTTAGTGGAGAGCAGGGGCTACAAGTGCAGTCGTCAGGCGTTGTATTACATCTTACCCATCAGTGCTAGACCCCTAGTGCAAGGCGGTGAAAGGAGGGGGAGTGGGGGAGGAGATCATTAGAGTTAGTCTAAATCCTTTGTGAAAATAATAAACCACAGAGACACAGAGAACACAGAGAAAGAGAGGGGAGAGTTTTACAATTCATTTAGACTAGCTCTAATTTTAGAGAAGAATAATTTTTGAATTGAAAATTATCCGGACAGAAGAGATAAAGTTGCGAAAATATTACATGCTGACTTTTTAAATTAAATTTGTATCAGTATTAATTCATACTTATTGAATTTGTATTACTGCCTTGATTGGGAACAAGGAGCGGCTAATTTTATTTCGGCAATATAAAATATTCTTCGTTAATTAAACACTAATTATTTTTTTAGCCATATCTCTAAAAGCCATGCGGGGTGAGGGTTAAACACCTTATTCAATTAACGTCATGGCTAAAATTTCGTTTGATAAGGATTTCAAAAAAACTTCGGCAAGGAAAAAAAGAATTTATAAAGTTACAAATTTCAATCGACATTGATACCCATTAATGATAGAAATGTAGAGAAGCTTTTGTAATACGAGTATTGCGAAAGCGTATGACATAGATTTAAATAATGATGACAAGGGGTCAGAGCCTAGACCACTCTATACAAGTTTCAGAATTTCTCCGAGGAAAAATCTGAGGATTCCCCAAAAGATGCCCGAACTCAAAAGATTTCCTCAACGGCTACATCTAGAGGGTTACAATCTCTTGACTTCAGTCCTGCAATCGTACAGAGATAAAAGCTGGTTCCCGATACTTGAAATCCTTGTTGGTTACGTTCTCACTTGTAGTGTCTCAAGGTAGTGGTGAAAATTCACTCTCTTTTCTGCTGAAAAAGTCTTCTTTTAAGGTGACCAGGATGTAGGCTAGGTGCGTCTTCGAGTCATTAAAATACCTCAAAGCTATGAGTTTTCAGGACGTTATCAGTCAACTCGTTAGGGAGAATGTGTAGTGAGAAATGTTCAACAAGCTCCTCCTCTGGCCTCGGCTAGCTTATTTACGGCTGGCAAGCAAATCCGATTCCTGGAAAGTTTGAAGCGGCTGCGGTTTAGTGGTCAGCTTGTGTTCACAAGTTCCAAGGAAGAGCAATGGGTTTTTTATTTGTACCTGGGTCATATAATGTATGCGACAGGGGGTATTCATTCAGTACGGCGGTGGCAAAGAAATTTAGAAGCTCATTGTCCTCAGTTGCTGGCTCATCGCTCCAGCCTACAGCAAGATCTGAGGAGCCTTAACACTACAGATTCTCGACTTTGCTGGGAATATCAACTGTTGAGTTTATGGGTTGCACAGCAAAAAATCACGAAAGAGCAAACAGCTAAGATGATTCGCTCCGTGATTGCGGAGGTTTTGTTCGATTTAGTGCAAGCTATGCGCGTCATTTATCAAATCGATCAACATGACTCGCTACCAACACCCCTCGTATTGATTGATATACATGAAGCGATCGCACAAGTTCAGCCGTCTTGGCGAGTTTGGCACAATCATACAATTGCTGACTATTCTCCCAACGCCGCACCCATCATCAAAAAACCCGAAGAACTGCGCCAACGCACCTCAGAAGCGGTCTATCAAAAGCTGACTCAACTGCTCAATGGGCAACGCACCTTGCGTGACATAGCCATGCAGATGAAGCAAGATATCGTGCAAGTCACCCGTTCACTCCTACCCTACATTCAATTGGAGTTAGTGGAACTGATTAGCATCTCGGATCTGCCCAGTCCGGTTGATACCCCCATTCCTGAAACGCCGCGTGCGTTGGGAGAATCCACAGGGTCACTGATTGCCTGTGTCGATGACAGTCCTTTAGTTCGGCAAACGATGGAATCCCTACTCGTGGCAGCCGGGTATCGGTTTTTAGGTGTGGATGATGCGATGCGGGCGTTCGCTATCCTGTTAGCCCGTAAGCCGGATTTGATTTTTTTAGATTTAGTCATGCCGAATGCCAATGGGTATGAAATTTGCGCTCAATTACGCAAGCTTTCCTGTTTCCGTGATACACCGATCGTCATTTTGACGGGCAATGGTGGCATCGTTGATCGGGTTAGAGCCAAGCTTGTTGGCGCATCAGATTTTCTCAGCAAACCAATAGATGCTGGGATAGTGCTAGGCGTACTACGCAAGCACTTAAAACAGGGTGATCCGAGGTTGAAGGTTGAAGGTTAGAACGTTGAAGATTTTAAATTTGAACATCCAACCGACTAACCTTTCTGTCATCTTTCCTTAATTTCTGTTGTTAATTACTGAGGAAAATATCATGAGTACAGCTCTAGTTGTTGATGATTCCATGACCGATATGCAAATTCTCACCCGCTGTTTACAGCAAGGGGGTCTCAATGTTGTGACCGCTAACAGTGGAGAAGAAGCTCTAGCCAAACTGAACAACCAGAAACTCGACATCATCATTCTAGATGTTGTCTTACCAGGCTCTAGTGGATTTGAAGTTTGTCGTGAAATCAAAGCTGCCGCTGCGACTAGCAACATCCCCATTGTCATTTGCTCCACGAAAGGAGGGGAAATGGATAAATTTTGGGGAATGAAACAGGGAGCAGATGCCTATTTGGCTAAGCCAGTCGATCAGGAAGAATTCGTCCGCACCGTTAAACAACTGATCAAAAACTAAGGTATCGTCTCGAAATCATTCCTCTGTGCTCTAATTCGTAGTTATAACTCATAAGTCATTAGTAATTAGGAATTTATCAAGCGTGCCCTAATTCCTAATTACTAACGATGGAAAGCTAAAAAACTACAAACAAGCTCTTGAGAAATGTGGAATTAATTTGGGGCAACCTTCAGATTTAACCTATTAATGAAGGGGGAGAGGTAAATCAATTACCCTCTCTCTTGGGTGGGTTTGGCTGTGACAGATATCGACATGAGATTTAACTCTCTTGTGCGAAGAATAAAATTGTAACCCTGTATCCAGTTTCTGCTTCAAGCATCATGTTATTGACTTGGTAATTGGCAAGAATTCACGCCTCATATTCTCACGATCTGTACTCCATCGTTCATCCTTGCTACCCATGACTTTGCATGGCCTTTAAAGGCCGCTACTTCGTATTACTCCTTACCCTAAAACTTTGCTACACCTTGGGCTGTGTCCCGTTACGCTAACCTCCTCTTGGATCAATGCCTGATTCTTTATCAGTTCCAGATTCTCTATTACTACCGACTGAAACAGCTTCCTTAAAAGCCAGCCAGCAGTTTTTACGGTTTCATCTGATGCCCAATACAACTGCCTTATTGCCCATGGAACAACTGACTGAAGTGCTGACGATTCCTAATGGGCAAATTGTACCGATTTTTCACATGCCTGCCTGGGTAATGGGTGTCTACAATTGGCGTGGAGAAATTCTTTGGATGGTGGATTTAGGTCATTTAGTAGGTCTTACTCCCTGGCATCAACAAGCCAATAGTAGTTCAATTTATCGAGCTATCGTACTACAAGCTCGTTCCAATCAGTCCGGGTCGAATAAGTTGAAAAGCGAAATGTTAGGCGTTGTGGTTAATCGTGTAGAAGATATCGAGTTGTGTAACCCCGATTGGATTCAATCGCCGCCAGCATCCACGGTTACTCCTGAACTCGCTCCATTTTTACGGGGTTACTGGTTGAAACCAAACGGCGAAATGCTAGTTGTCATAGATGGTCAAGCCATTATTGGAGCAATGCCAAAATGAATTTGAACAATTGAAGACTGATGAATCAAATCCGAAATAGGGTTCCTCTATATTAGGTTTTTCATCTAAATTCTAGCCCAATATTTCAATCAAATCTAGCTCAAATTGAGCGTTGAATTTGCATGTATTTTTAGCTCGTTAAACCACGAACTAACAATTTCCTATATTTGATAAGGTGTGTTCCATGACTCAGACTTCTCCTAATTCTTCAAAAAATGAAACAAATGGTCGTATGCCATCTTCTAGGACTCTTCAGGTCGAAGGTGGAACGGCTGGAAATCATGCCTCTCCAGTTCATAATACAGGTATCAACGAGCCTGGATTATTGATTCCCAAAGCGCCTTTTTCCGAGCGCAAACGAGAGGGTTGGCGCTGGAGTAGTCTGCGAACTAAAGCGGCAATATTGGCGATTAGTCTCGGTACTATCCCAGTATTGCTGACTGGAGTAACGGGTTATTACTTTGCGGGTCAATCCATGAATCGGCAAATTACTAGTAACAAAGTACAACGTGCCGTAGGTGTGGAAGACAAGGTCAAACGCTTCATCCGTGAACGTTATGGCGATATATTGGTACTCTCCACTAACGCGATTTTTACAAATCCTAGCGTCAGTAAAAACACGACTCTAGCAGAAAAGCAACAACAAATAGATTTCTTTTTAGAGTCTTATAAGGTATATGACAGCATTGCCTTGTTTGATCTAAAGGGCAACGTGTTAATCCAAAGCAAAGGTGAGCCTTTACCGAACCACAGCGATCGAGAATATTTCCAGACCGTCCTCAAAACCAATCAGCCTGTCATTAGCAATCCACAAACATCGCAATCTTCTGATAGGTATGTTATTCAATTTGCTGCACCTGTTAAAGATCAAGTCACAGGTAAGACGATTGCTATTCTGCGAATGCGTATGCCGATGGAAAGCTTAGATGAGTTGATCAAAAACTTCAATACTGAGGGAGACGAATATTATTTGATTGATTCTTCTAGTAATTTAATTTTCATCGGGTCGGAAAAGAAAAAGGAAAGGCTAGAACCTAGGGCAGTTTTTCCCGAATTATCCAAACTGCAAGCGTCCAATCAGCCCAATGCCTTAGTCTTTAATGATCAGGTGGATAAGACAGAAAAGGTATTCTCTTATGCCAAGTTTGGAAAACTAGAAGGCTTACCCGATCTTGACTGGGAAGCGATCATTGCAACGCCCACAAACATCGCCTTTGAGCCTCAAAAACAATTACTCTTGCTGGTGATGCTTGGTACTGCGGTAACAGCCGCCTTGGTGAGTGCGATCGCAGTTTTCCTCACTAACCGCACGGTACGTCCCATTCTCTCAGCCGCAGGCGCGGTGGGCAAAATTGGTCAGGGAGAACTGACAACCCGCCTAGACATTCACGGGGAAGACGAAATTGCTGAACTGGGATCGAACATTAACGTGATGGCGGAACAGCTACAGACGTTCGTACAAGAACAAACACTCGCCGCTGAACGAGCCTTCCTACTGACCAAAGTGACTGGTTCTCGTGCCCTAAGTTCGCAAGAATTGAATAATCTCTTCGGTGAGGTTTTGGATGATGCGCGTAAAAGTTTGAAGGTTGATCGCATTGTGATCTATCGCTTCAACCCGAATGGGGATGGAGAAATCGTAGCTGAATCGGTGGCAAGAGGTTGGCCGAGTGCCCTGCTGACCAAAATTGATCACTCTTTTGTGTCAGAACAGCAGCTCGAAGCGTATATCGAGGGTAGTATCGAGCCAATGAATAACATTCTGAACGCTAATCTTGGGTCAGAGCAGTTGAGAATGATGGAACGTCTGGAAATCAAAGCCAGTGTGGAAGTCCCGATTCTCAATGAAGGTCGGCCTTATGCTTTGTTGATGGCTCACCACTGCGAAACTCCCCATAATTGGCAATCCTCAGAGCTTAACTTCCTCCAACAATTAGCGGCTCAGATGGGTCTGTCCCTCGACCGTGTACTCCTGCTTGAACAAACCGAACAACTAGCCCAAGAACAGCGCCAACTCAAAGAAGGTCTACAACGACGAGCTCTGAGCTTGCTTCAAGAAGTAGACCCGATTAGTAAAGGGGATCTGACCATCCGGGCGAAGGTAACGGCGGATGAAATTGGTACGATCGCTGACTCCTACAACGCGACAGTCGGTAACTTGCGGAAAATCGTGCTTCAAGTGCAACAAGCCGCCAGTCAGGTGGCCCAAACGACCAGTAGTAATGAAGCCTCGATTCAATCGCTATCGACGGAAGCCTTACGCCAAGCCGAAGAAATTGCATTGGCTCTAGAGCGGGCGCAAGAAATGGCGCAATCGGTGAAATTAGTTGCTGCCAACGCGGAGGAAGCCTTAGAGGCTGTAGTTGAAGCGTCTCAAACCGTGGAAGAAGGTGACCAAGCCATGAACCGTACAGTGGACGGAATTCTGGCGATCCGAGAAACTGTTGCAGAAACCGCTAAAAAAGTCAAGCACTTGGGTGAATCTTCACAAAAGATTTCTACCGTCGTTAACCTGATTAGTACCTTCGCCGCACAAACGAACCTGCTAGCGTTGAACGCCAGTATTGAGGCGGCACGCGCTGGGGAAGAAGGACGAGGCTTCGCGGTGGTTGCGGATGAAGTGCGATCGCTAGCACGGCAATCAGCGGAAGCCACGAACGAAATCGAAAAACTCGTCGCTGCGATTCAAGGGGAAACAAATGAGGTGGTTGCCGCCATGGAAGCAGGTACTGAGCAGGTTGTCATGGGTACCCGACTCGTGGATGAAACCCGCCAGAGTCTGAACAAAATTACCGCCGTCAGTTCCAAGATTAGTGACTTGGTTGCATCCATTACCCAAGCCACGGTTGTGCAGTCGCAAGCCTCCCAAGCCGTGACCCAAACCATGACCAACGTAGCCGCGATCGCTGAAAAAACATCCCAGGAAGCCACCTTTGTATCCTCTTCATTCGAGGAACTCCTAAAAGTAGCGAAAGCCCTAGAAACGGAAGTGGGTCAGTTCAAAGTCAGTTAGCAAGTTGAAGGTTGAATGTTGCAGGTTGAATGTTAGCAAATTCTACCATTTCGCTATAGAGAATTAGGATTAAGCTGAGCCATATCTGGGCAAGCACTATCGTTAGTGCTAAAACTTCTGTGGGATGGGCATCCTGCCCGTCCTGCCCCTGCAAATTAAAGGTGGAATAGCTTAACAGATTACAGGTCTCCAACTTCAACATTCCAACATTCCAACATTCAACCTACAACCTGCAACATTTAACATTCAACATTCCAATATTCAACATTCCAATATTCAACATTTTATATGGCACTTAATCCTGAGATCCGCGACCAAGCCTATCAGTTTTTTATCGAAGAGGCTCCCGAACTGTTACAGGCGATTGAATCAGGTTTGCTAACCCTGAAGCAGGAGAAAAACACAGCGAGGGTTCACAACTTGATGCGATTTGCCCACTCGATTAAAGGTGGAGCCGCTAGCGTAGAACTCGAAGCGATCGCCACCCTCGCTCACCGATTAGAAAATATCTTCAAGGTACTCTACAGCGATGAGTTGAACATTGATACTGGCCTGGAAAGTCAACTGTTGCAAGCGTATGACTGTCTGCGTCTTCCTTTAATGGAGCAGATTCAAACCGGTTACTTTGACCCCTCGCAAGCGTTTGACTTAGCCGAACCCATCTTTGCCCAGCTTGAGGAACGCTTTAGTGAGCAATTGAGCCAAGCAGACACTTACATGCCGAGTTCAGCGGACTTGGGCGTGGATATGACTCAGTCAATTTTTGAAGTAGATGTGGCTCAAGGAATAGAACGCCTGACTATTGTTGTGGCTAATCCCCAAAACTATGAAGTGGCGGGAGAACTGAGGGCACAAGCGGAAGTGTTTGCGGGGTTTGCCGAGTTTCTCAACCTACCCGATTTTGGCGCGATCGCTCAAACCACCCTAGCGGCTCTGAATGCTCACCCTGAAAGCGCTTTAGAGATTACCCAACTAGCGTTGGTAGATTTTCAATTGGCAAGAGTTGCCGTACTGGCAGGTAGGAATTCTAGGACTCGCTCTTCGGTTGAGATTAAACCGTCTCCAGCTTTAGTCACCTTAGCCAATACCGCTACCCCCATAGCTGAGTCGATTGTCGAGCTAGAGTCGAGCTTTGAACCCGTTGAAGACGACTTGTTCTCTTTGTTCGAGCTGAATCTTGAAGCCAGTGAAGAAGCCATTCCTTCCATCATTGAGCCGAGCTTTGAACCCGTTGAAGACGACTTGTTCTCTCTGTTCGAGCTGAATCTTGAAGCCAGTGAAGATAGCATCCCTTCACTATTCGAGTCGAATCTTGAACTCAGTGAAGATAGCATCCCTTCACTATTCGAGTCGAATCTTGAAGCCAGTGAAGATACTATCCCTTCACTATTCGAGTTGAGTCTTGAAGCCAGTGAAGATACTATCTCTTCACTATTCGAGTCGAATCTTGAAGCCAGTGAAGATACTATCCCTTCACTATTCGAGTCGAATCTTGAAGCCAGTGAAGATACTATCCCTTCACTATTCGAGTTGAGTCTTGAAGCCAGCGAAGATAGCATCTCTTCACTATTCGAGCTAACCCATGAAGAAATAGAAGAGCCTATTCCCTCACTTGAGGACATCTTTGGCGGGGCTATTGCTACTCCTGAAACACATAAGAGTAAGCGACTCACAACGCCGGAAATAGTGGCACAGACACAGGCGACTGATGAAGCCGAAAATCTGGCGATTTCAGGAGCATTTGTTGACCATACAACGATAGCCTTTGATCACTCTCTAGATGAACCCATCGCTCTTGAAGCGGATACAGATACGCCAGACAGCGAAATCCTAGAGGTTGAATGGGTTGAAGCGACAGGAATAACGCAAGAGGCGGAAGCAGAAATTCCTTCGTTAGAGCAGATTTTTGGGGATGCTTTCATTCCTGTAGAGATAGAAGCTCCAACTGCAAGCGCCATCGTCCCGCTGACATCGACATCCGATGCACTTCAAGAACAGACTTCAGAAGAGATTGAGCTCAGTTCAACACCAGAAACTTTAGACGTAGCGATTCACCAGATTGAGCAAATCTTTGAGAGTTTACCCGCACTTGAGCTTGTTGAATCAGGGACAGAAGCGATCGCGCCAAGCGCAACGTCACAGGCGAGTGCCAATAGCTTGACACCCAGTTCTAAAATCAATCTTCCAGATGCGACAACGGTTAATTCTCCAACCGGAGCGAAGAGTGAAGTCGCTCCCACACCTAACCTATCGGTGCGGGTTGACGTGGATCGCTTGGGACGGATGAATAATTTAGTGGGTGAGCTTGCGATTAACCGTAATGGACTCTCGCTGCAAAATGAGCAACTCCAGGGATCGGTTCGAGAACTGCTGAATCGATTCTCCCGTGTGCAAAATTTGGTGGGTCAATTGCAGAACTTGTCAGACCAAATGTTGATTGCTCCAGAACGTCACAATCTAGGGTCACAATCACGTATTTTAGATCCGTTGGAAGCGCTCAAGGTTGGCCGATCCGATTTTGATGATTTTGACTCTCTGGAATTGGACAACTACGGAGCCGTACACTCTGAGTTGCAAGGACTCTTGGAAGAGATGATGCAGCTTGAAGAGTCGGTTGATGATATTGTCCTGTTTGCGAAAGCGACGGATCAGACGCTGGAACGACAGCGACAAATGCTAACCCAATTGCGGGATGAGCTCATGTGGGCGCGAATGTTGCCGCTTGGGGAAGTGCTCAACCGTTTTCCTCGGATGTTGCGTGATTTATCGACCACTTATCACAAACCGATCAGCTTGAAACTGAATGGTACGGGTGTGTTGGTGGATAAAGCGGTTTTGGAAAAACTCTTCGATCCCTTGCTGCACTTAATTCGGAATGCCTTCGATCATGGGATCGAGTCGAGGGACATCCGACGCAGCTTGAGGAAACCGGAACAAGGTCAAATTGAAATTAAAGCTTACCACCGAGGCAGTCAAACCATCATTGAAGTTAAGGATGATGGCCAAGGTTTAAATCTCGAACGGATCAGTCGTCGGGCGGTGGAATTAGGATTGGTGTCAACCGAACAACTGGGCATGATTCCCGCTAGTCGCTTGTTCAACTTAATTTTCGAGCCAGGATTTTCCACCGCCAGCGAAGTGAGTCAGCTTTCGGGACGAGGTGTAGGGTTGGATGTGGTGCGATCGCAATTGCGATCGCTAAAAGGCACGATTGGGGTTTCTTCGGAGGCGGGAGTAGGTACCACGTTTAGCTTACGCCTGCCGTTAACTTTAACCATTGCCAAATTACTCGTTTGTTTCAGTGGCTCCACAGCATTGGCGTTGCCGTCCGACAGTATTGAAGAAATTGTCATTCCCAAACCAGAGCAGATTAAGCATTCAGGAAACCAACAATTTTTGCACTGGCGCGGAGAAATTGTGCCCACCTATCGACTCACTGACCTTTTGGGGTATGCCTGTCCCTTACCGGAAACGGCTCCCAGCCGCTCATTGCTTGCCGTACCCACGCCTGAGAGTTGGGCATCGCCCATGTTAGTCCTGCGCCAGGAACATACCTTTGTGGCGTTAGAAGTGGATCGGTTGGTAACCGAGCAAGAACTGGTCATTAAACCCTTTGGAAGTGCGATCGCACCTCCCAGTTCAACCTACGGTTGTACCATTTTGGGGGATGGCAGTGTGATTCCTGTGATTGATGCAACGGTTCTGCTCGATCAACTCTTAGCCCAAAGTGCAGCAGCAACGGTGACAACGACAGAATTGAATCAGCAGGCGATGGTGATGGAGTCAGCCGCACAGGGAAGTGCATCACTCAGCAACAGCCTGCCTCCTAACACAACGGTTAAAACGCCAACGGTTTTGGTGGTGGATGATGCCGTTGCCCTGCGACGAACCTTGGCTCTCAGCTTAGAAAGAGCTGGAATCCGAGTCTTACAAGCCAGAGATGGGCGGGAAGCGATCGAACGATTGCAGCAAAGTTCATCCGTAGAATTAGTGATTTGTGACATTGAAATGCCGAATATGAATGGCTTTGAATTCTTGAGCCATCGCCGCCAAGACCCTCAAATCTCGAAGATTCCAATTG
This sequence comes from Microcoleus sp. AS-A8, assembly GCA_039962225.1. Classification (NCBI taxonomy): domain Bacteria; kingdom Bacillati; phylum Cyanobacteriota; class Cyanophyceae; order Oscillatoriales; family Microcoleaceae; genus Microcoleus; species Microcoleus sp. AS-A8. Next base: position 72,269 of record JAMPKV010000013.1, on the reverse strand, counting down.
TTATGTTGACCTCCCGAAGTAATGATAAGCATCGATGGTTAGCCATGCAATTAGGGGCTAATGCTTACTTTACTAAGCCTTATTTAGAACAAGAGTTTTTAGTAGCCATTAAGCAGCTCATGGGTCAACGAACAATTGAACCAATACCTGTTTAATACCCAATCGTTTCCTATCACCCCCTTAAGCGTTATGATAATAGGTAATGGGTAATAGTTAATGAAATTAGCACCAATTACCAGCTAACCCAAATTTAGTATCATTCATGACCAATCACTAATTAGCTATGAGCAATCAGTTAATTCACTTACAATCTGGTGAGTCTGAGCTTTCAAGAACAAGGACAACCGCATCATTAGTAAAACTCATTGTCTTCAACATAGGGCGTCTAAATCTGGCTTTGCGAATTGAGTCAGTTTACAAAGTCGTTAATCACAAATCCACTTATGGGAGTGGATTAGGTGCGGTGGGAGTAACCCATTTAGGCGAGGGTGAAATTACAGTTATAGATTTGCACCAGCGCTTTTTTAAAGCTAGTCAACTCAGCGAATCTAACGTAAGCGGTTATCTGATAGTTGTGCAAAACACCACAAGTGAACTCTATGGAATTCCAGTCGTGGAGACTCCCGCTTTAATGGAAGTTCCACGAGCAATGATTCGTGTTTTACCAGAATCTTACCGCCGGGCGGATACGCTAGATGTCGCGAGTCATGTGGCAGTTATTCCCCAAAATGAAACACCACTCACTATTTTTGTCCTGGATGTTGACCGACTCCTGCCAATTTTCCAAGAACTTGCGGCTCAACTGTAATATCATTTCCATTTGCATCGGTTAAAAAAATATGATTCCCATGCCAACGGATTCGACATAACTCCTTAAAAGCCGATTGGTGTAAGTTTTGAATCCATTGTTCTAGCCACAAACAGCATTACCAAGGATTACCAACGAGCGTAAAAGCAGCCCAAAAATAAGGATGTTCAAAACTCTTGTCTCCTATCTCGGCGAGTTCTCCTGAAAGAGGCACTGATTGACGACTCGTGACTAATTGGCTCCCTTTGAAATACACCTGTCCTTTGAGCATTGCCAGTTGTGTTTGCCGCAATGCCTCTCCTTTAATCGGTGCCTGCTTTAGCTGCTGATACATCTCTGTCATTAACCCCAGCGTTCCCTCATCACTCACAAACCACAAACTGCCCAAAGTTGACTTAACCCCAGCTTGCACAGCTAACCCTGCAAAGCCTAATTCAGCATCATGATTCCCCAACGCTGTCTGACAGGCACTCAAGACTAATAACTCGACGGGTGGGTTATTCCAGCCTAATTGTCGTAGTTGGTTCAGCCGCAGTTTGCTGTCCCAAAGTTGAATGTAAGAGTTGCTGGGACTTCCCGCTTGGAAAGAAGCATGAGTAGCCAGGTGGATGATCCCAAACGGTTGCTGTTGTCGCTGTGCCTTAAGGTTTTCTAGGGTGAATGCCTCGTTGAGAAAGAATTCGCCTTGCCATACAGAATCAGTAATCGTGGATAATTCTAGCGGCACAGCCGGTAACGGTTTTTGCTCAACAAATTGCGACGCCCCCATCGCTAGAATCTGCGAGTTTTTAATATCCTTGTAGCGGGTATCCGTCAGCGTCAGACTGGGCATCAAGCCAACGCTGTATTTCTCGATCAGAAACTGTTGACCATCATGGAGAGCGGCAATGGGAAGAGAACGCAAGCCCATGTCCATCACCATTGTCACGTTCTCAATGCCTCGCGCTTGTAAATCGGCTTCCACAGGAGCCACTAACCATCGATAGAGTTGTCGCGCTGGAGTTAGATAGCTCTTATCCCTGCGGGAGCGGGTTACCTCCGAACGAAACTCATTTGCAACTTTCATGACTTGCGATCGCGTCGCTCCCTCAATCGGCTTGCGAATCGGCACTCCTTGAGCCGTCACCACCAGCAATTCTAAGCGATCGCTATTCTTACTCTGGGAGGGAGGATTTTCCTGACTCAACTCTTGCGAAGCAGGATTCTCACGGCTTGGATTCTGGGGTACAAACGCGATATAGATGAGTGCCGGTTTCACGCCAGTGGCTTGCTCAATATTCAGGAGAATGTTACGGGCATCTGCCAGGGTTGAAACTGGTGTATCAGCAGGTAAGTCCAAATACTGCTGGTATTGTTGCGAGAAAAGCCCTTCCAGCCGGGAAAACATTTGTGATGCAGCCTCCGTGGAAGCCGACGTAGCATCCACATTGTTGCGATCTGCATTAGTACTCGGTTGAGTCGGTTCTTCCGTTCTAGCATCGGTGTTCGTTGCATCCCCTCCAGGCGAGTTGACATTACCACTACCTGTATTGCTGGTTGAGCCACCACTACCTGTATTGCTGGTTGAGCCACCACTACCTGTATTGCTGGTTGAGCCACCACTACCTGTATTGCTAGTTGAGCTACCACTACCTGTATTGCTGGTTGAGCCACCACTACCTGTATTGCTGGTTGAGCCACCACTACCTGTATTGCTAGTTGAGCCACCACTACCTGTATTGCTGGTTGAGCCACCACTACCTGTATTGCTGGTTGTGCTACCACTACCTGTATTGTTGGTTGAGCCACCACTACCTGTATTGCCTGTTGAAGAGTTTGAGGTGGGTGACGGAGTGGGAACGGGTATGGGATTTTGACTGGTGGAAGGACTTGGGCTTGGTGAAGGACTCGGACTTGGTGAAGGATTCGGACTCGGTGAGGGACTGGGGCTGGGTGAGGGACTGGGACTGGGTGAAGGATTCGGACTGGGTACTATGGACAAAGTGCCATTATTACCAGGACCTTGATTCTGGACATTGGGGACGCCGATGGTATTCGTACCTCCAGCCCTCAGCGTGATCGAACCCGCATCGCCTGGGCCTTGATCGTTGGCAAGTATATCACCTGTGCTAATGTTGCCCTGGGTGCTAGTCAACGTTACAGAACCAGCATCGCCCTGTCCCTGATCGTTGGAAGTAATGTTGTTGGTGGTAATGTTGCCGGGAGCCGATAATATAACAGGGCCAGCACTGCCTTGACCTTGATTCGAGGTGTCGATATTCCCGACAGTAATAGTTGCCGGAGATGACGAGGTTCCAGAAGGGGTAAAGGCTGTTTGCCCTACTTGAGTAGGAACATTCGGGGAATTGGCTAAGGTCGTCAAACCCGCTCGCAAAATTAGGGCTGGACTATTCTGCAAAATTGGAATATCTGGATCAGAACCCGCCAACAAAGCCGTATCCGGGCCAGTAATTCTGATATTCCCAGCCGTGATGCTGCCTGTGGACTCTACCTTAAGTGCGGTACCTGTGTAATTTCCAAACGTGACATCACCATTTGAACTAATAATAGGGTCGTAAAGGCTAACAAAATTACCAGGAGCGCCTGCCAAGTTGAGAATCGAGAAGCCATTACTGGCAAAGTGAGCATCGCCGGAAATATCACCATTACTGACTAAACTAAGTTGACCACCGCTAGTAAACGGAGTCTGGGGATGGTTGAGTGCCAAAATATCGATATTGCGATCGCCCTGAATGTAGAGTTTTCCCCCTGCCTGAGCCATAAACGGATTTGTCACGCTATCCCGCACTCGTACCGTATCCTTTGCCAAAAGGGTCATATTCCCAGACGTAACGAGTTGACTTTCCACTAAGGTTAAATTGCGGTTAGCGGATAGTGTTGCCGTTTGAGCGGTTACATTCTGCGCTACCACATCCCCAGTTTCTACAGCCATGCCGGAACTCGTGAGTTGCACGGTTCCATTGCTGTTGACCGTTAATCCCGTGGCATTTCCGACATTGCCACCCGTGAGCAGTTCCGGTAGAGAGGCAATGGGTAAAGTCCAGTTCTCCGGTTGACTACCACTGCCCGTCTGCGGTTGAATGTCCAAGCTCAGTACGCTTCCAGGTTGCTTCAGGCGCACAAAATGGGAGCCTGGTACGGCGGCGACGGTGATATGTCCTCCGGGGGCAGATAGTTGCCCGGTACTGACTACCGTACCTCCTAAAAGAGTTAAGTTTTGTCCTTGTCCCACTGCCAGGTTGCCAGCATTGACAATTGCGCCAGGGGTGGAGGTATTGAAAGCAAAAGTATCGGGCGTCCCGACGAGTGCTGGATAGTCAGCAACACCCGTGGCATTGAGCCAATGATTGCCGAAACCCATACCTGTAGCCGTAGTGGCAGTAAAAGACGCAGGTACGTTTAGGCTTGCATTAGAACCAAAAACAATGCCGGCGGGGTTGAGCAAAAATAAGTTGGAATTACCCCCTGTAACCTGAATTAGACCATTAATAATGGAAGCCTCTCCACTGCTGACTCGACCCAAAATATTTTGAATGGATGGATTGGAGAGGAAGTTTGCAATCTGGTTTTGATTAAGGTTGAATTGAGAGAAACTGTGGAAAAGGTTTGCCCCATCACTGGAGGTTTGTCCGCCCGTGATGTCGAGTTGATTGCCAGTAGGCGTTACAACCGTGCCAGTGCCGTCAGCCGCTGGAACAATGGATTGTGCCCGTACTAAAGAAGGTAAAAAAAAATAAGCCAAAGGCAATAGAAAAAAAGCCAGGATTTTTTCCTGTTGTGCCCTATTCTTTTTTCGGAAAAAGTTAGGGCAGGGATGAATATTGTGTGTAAAGATTTTTCTGATCATAATTAAATCTCCTTTGGTAGCCACCTTTTGGTTAGGGTAAGAATCAAGTCGTAGCTACACCCAAAAAGTGCCCGCTTAGGGGGCATTTCCACGAGAATCAAGACGCAATTTGCGCCAATCTGTATACTTCATTCCACCTTGAGCTGAGGAGATATATTTCCCCAGCAGGATGCACCCGAAAGCTTACAAGGTACTCGAAGGCTCAGATTTGTAGGTTGGCTAGAGCAATAGCAAAACCCATCAAAGTTTAATCGATGAATTGATATTGGGAAGAGCGTTAACCTAACCTAGGGGAGATGTTTAATTTTAGGAGAAGCGCCTGACTTGAAAACAGACCGGGGAAGCAGGTGAAACAAGGGGAGAATATTTTCCTGCGTGATGGGTGCAAACCGTTGATGATCGAAGACTTATCGCTTATGGAGTGGGATTAGGATACCGAGCATAAACCGTATCGATTTCTGCCAAAATATCTTTATCCAGCGTCACCTCTAAACTACTGAGATTCTCCTTAAGCTGTCCCATCGTGGTTGCCCCAATAATGGTACTGGTAACAAACCAGCGCGATCGCACAAATGCCAACGCTAACTGTGCCGGCGTCAGGTTATGTTTGTGGGCAATCTCCACATAAGCCCTTACCGCTTCCATCATATTGGTTTTGTCATAGCGCTGACCAAATCCCGGAAACAAAGCCATCCGAGAATTTCCCGCTTTGCCACCTAGATGTTTTCCCGTCAAAACACCAAATCCCAAAGGACTATAAGCCAACAAACCTACATTATTGAACCGACACGCTTCGGTAAGGTGAATCTGAAACACCCGGTTCATTAAGTTGAAAGCATTCTGAATCGAGACGACTTTCGGCAATCCCAACTGTTTCGCTAAATGGCAAAACTCACATACCCCCCAAGGTGTCTCATTACTCAAACCCAAGTAGCGAATTTTACCCGCTTTGATCAGGTCGGCAAAAATTTCCAGTTGTTCGGCAATGGGTATCGTATCTCGTTCCTGCGCCTTGTCGTAATCCGGTGCACCAAATAGGGGAACATAGCGATCGGGCCAGTGAATTTGATAGAGGTCGATGTAATCTGTGCGTAAACGCTTGAGGCTGTCCTCTACGGCTTGCTCGACGTTGGGACGGTCAATTTGGTGTTTTTCCCCTCGAATCCAACTTAAGCGAGAGGAGGGGCCTGCTACCTTGGTGGCGATAATAAGTTTGTCTCGCGGCTGCTGAACTAACCACTCACCAATATATTCTTCTGTCTTCCCCTGAGTTTGGGCACGTCCCGGTACCGGATACATCTCGGCAGTATCGATGAAGTTGATGCCTTGGGCAACCGCATAGTCGAGTTGCTGGCTGGCGTCCTCTATCGTGTTCTGATGACCATACGTCATCGTTCCCAAGCAGATTTCAGATACTAACAAATCGCTATCGCCGAGTTTTTTATATTCCATTACCCTCAATACCGGATAAATCTACTGAAAAATATTATGGATGAAACTCGCCAACAGCACTGGAAAACCCTAGACCGCTTTTTGGAAATCCGTTCCCCTTGGTTCACGCTATTGGGTGAACATCTAGAAGACGATCGCCAGCAAGTTATAGATTATTGGCGGGTGGAAAAAACAGATTCCGTAGTTATTTTGACCCTTCAGGGCGGTCAGCTACTGTTTCCCCGGCTGAATTATCGCCCTGGATTGGGAGAAGCGACGCTCGATTTTCCGGGTGGGCGCGTCAGTGAGGGGCGAACACCAGAAACGGTGGTGCCGAAAATTTTAGAGAAGGAATTGGGCTTAACGGAGGATGCGATCGCACACCTTACTCTCCTTAACCCTAGCGGCTGGGCGATTAATAGTTCGTTCTCCAACCAAAAACTCTACGGTTTTGTAGCAGAAATAGACCCGACAATATCGGTAAACCCTGAACTTTTGGCAGCTACCTATCCCACGACATCGGAAGGCATTCGCAGCTTACTTCAAGATTTAACTTGCCTCCAGTGTCGAGCGGTACTTTTAGAGTGGCAAAGTCAGTCTAGGTAATTCCCTTCTTCCCTCTGCCTTCTGCCTTTTGCCTTCTGCGTTCTGCTATAAATGCGCGTTAGCTTAAAACCCGATCGCCTACGCCACCCGGTAAAACCTGATCGCAAAAAAACAACGTTCCCGATGCCACACACAGCGGAATTGTTAGAAGATTCAACAGTGGCACACTCACCAGTGCCAAACAAACCCAACTAAAACTAGCACTCGCCGGTAAACTGCGGAATACAATTCTCAGCTTTTCCCGAAAGCGCAGGCGTCGGCGTTCGAGGGGTGCATCCATAAAGTCGAGGCAGACAAGGGTTGTCGCCAGTGCAAAGCCACCGACTGTAGCGGCTAACGTCCCAATTCCCGGTACTAAGTTCAACAGGAGCAATACAATCCCCACGCCCACAGCTAGCACCAGTTTTTTCAACTCAAATAAGATGGCTCGTCCAATATCTTGCACAATGCCCACTTCTACTATATGGAGCTGACCTGTGCGAAGTTCCTCCAACTGCTCAGAAAGTTGACCATACCACGGCGCACCCAGCAACACTCCAAATTGCACGAGTACAAAGCCAGTCAGCAGCAGTAATCCGACTACCAGTAGCAAACGCAGCAACCAGCCAATACCAATAATTAAATAATCTAAAATACCCAGCCATCTTGGAAGGTGGGTGATGAGGGAGTCTATCCAATGAGTCAGACTTCCCATGAGATACGCCACGCTGTCCCAACCAAAGAAGAGTAATCCCGTATACAGGACAACACCGACGATAAAATTGACCAGAATCGGTATAGCGACATACCCCCAGAGACGGGGGGTGCGCCTGAAAACCGCTAGAACCCGAAACGGGTAAGTCGCCCCTGTCAGCAATCCAAATCCACTCAATGCTTTCCACATAATTCCGTTGCTAAGTCAGGTGTTGCAGTTGATAACGCCCCGACTCTAGCGCATGAATTGACGCCATTGTCATGGGTTCTGTGTATCCAGAATCACTCCCTGACTTAACATTGACCTCCTTCTTACAGCAGAGGTTGGAGATAAAAACAACCTTTAGGTTACAAGAGAGCGGTAAGAACACTCATTCTTTGTAGTGATTGTTACTTATTAATCCAGGTTGCTGAATCTTCCATAATCATCTCCAAGTTGAGGGTGCGAATGAATAGTACCATTCTGTTAGTCGAAGATAATCCTGACGATCAATTTCTGATTCAGCGTGCCCTCAATAAGCGTCTCCTGAATAAGGTTAACTTATTCGCGGCTTGGTCAAAGCCTATGGAAAAGACGGCGAATTATAATTCCTCTAGTTTGAACAAAATAGACCTTTCTTACCCTCCTATTTCATCGGTTGGTGAAGGTACAGAGTTAGGTCTTTCCGTCAAATTGGTTGAGAACAAAGAGGAAGCGATAAATTACCTAAAGGGCAAAAAAAATGAGGCTAATCAGCAGTGTTATCCCCTACCTGATTTGATACTGATCAGTGTAACAATGCCTCATCTATCCGGTCTTTGCTTACTGTCTTGGATCAAGCGGCAGCCTGAACTGATACACATACCCATTGTGATAATTAGCGATGTGGACAAGAAAGACCAAGCCATGAACTTAGGCGCGATCGCCTACATTTTCAAAACTCTCTGTTTCACTGACTTAACAGAAGTTGTCAGGGCTTTTCTACTATCAGGCAACCACCGATGTAAGGAGAAATGGCAATCCACCAAGAGACGTTCCCAGCCGTTGCAAGGCTTGGCCAATCCTTCAACTATCAGCAAGGAAATGAGTAATCGTGGCGTGATGAAGGCTGCCTCTTGGCAAAGAAAAGGTCAGAAAATAGGTCACTCCAGTCTTCAAGTGCCCTTGTGACTCCTGAAGGCTGAGGCTAATTCTTCATATTCCTTGACACCATTACGGCGATAGGCTTGTTTTTTAGCGTGAAGGTCGATGGCTACACTGCTAGCGGCAATTTCGACGATCAACTCTGGAGCGTCTTCAATATAATCATCCTCACTCAGTCGCGACTTCCCACCAGCTTCTGGCATGATCAGGAGTACATTTAACCATACAGCCGCAGTTGGGGTAAACCTATGCTCATCCTACCGAAATCAAAGGAGGGTGAGGGTAAGAAAGAGACCACCGGAAACCACCGTAAATCTGTAGAACAATGTAGAAACTAAGCTTAACTCTCAGAATAAACAGGCAAAACTGCACTACTCTTGCGTAGCGAAGTTAGGTAAGTAGTCAGTATGAAGATTGTTCAAGAGGTTTCTTTAATCAGTGTTGGCAGTTTTGAAGAATCAAGCGATTGGTCTATCATTCGTGCTGAAATTCGTGATGCTATCTCTTTGATTGTGCATCCTCCTGGGACATCCGACTTTACAATCAATCCCAAAAAGCATGGAAATGGTGTTAAACCCATTAAAGCAGCTTGCATGACTGCGTTGAAGGATCGATTTGCGTGGGGACTTGAAACTTCAATTAACTATGCAACCAAATCGCCAGGAAAAGTAGATGCAACAAAGGTTATTGATAATCATCTTTTCGCTCTTGAGTGGGAAACTGGGAATATTTCCTCAAGCCATCGATCTGTTAATAAAATAATGCTTGGATTACTACGGGGTGTTTTTCTGGGTGCTGCGTTAGTACTCCCCAGTAGAAAAATTTATCCTTACCTAACGGATCGAATCGGTAACTATGAAGAACTAGAGCCATACTTTGATGTTTGGCGGGCAGTTCGGATTGAAGCAGGTTTCCTGGCAATCTTTGTGATTGAACACGATCGGGTAGACAACAATGTACCAACGATTACCAAGGGAACAGACGGTCGTGCATTGGTCTGAGTTTGTCTAAAAGAAAAGCTATGTAGAGAAAGGAATTTGCAGTTGTGATGCCGTTGCTTTGCATGGCTTCAATTTCTTACTTCCCCTTGCCGATTCCCATTGCTCCATAATTCCGTTAGCTAGATCAGTCAGTCGTTCTACGGCTGGATCTATGTCTCCAATTTCTGAACCAATCCAATAACGATGTAGTTTTTCTGCTGCATAAAATGTAGTACCTGAACCCCCAAACGGATCAACTACAATTTGCCCTGAATTAGATGCCATTGCAATAATTCGCTCTAGCATAATGGGAGCGAGTTCGTTTGGAACTCGTTTTTTGTGCCGACGATGCCGAACTGGTGGAATATCAGCCCACATTTCTTCTGCCAACGCCCATAAAACTTCAGTAGGATCAGCTTCATGAGCATCCTCCCAAACATCTTCTGGCGCATCCCAAACATCCATCAAATTAATCCCTTTCTCATTGAGTTTTTTTCGATGACCACCATAGTCACGAATTTCTCCGCCGCAATGCCGACAAACTTGAATAGGTGTGTAAACTTTGTTGAAAACTGCTGGTTGCCCCTTGGTGTAATAGAGTAGTCCGTAATGAGCAGGAGACATCTTTTTACCTCTAGGAAAAGCTTTCGGCATTCTGCAAGCAATCCAATGCCTAAACAACATTCCTTGCTGATTGAGGTATGCACCGTACTCTATACACCACTTAGGCAAGTTGAATACAAATAGACTGCCACCTTCTTTTAGTACCCGAATACTCTCACTCAACCATTGTTGTGACCAGATTAAGTATCTATCTGTCTCCATCTGATCGCTGACACCTTCACCATATTCTTTGCCAAGATTAAAGGGTGGGTCAGCAAATACGAGATCCACAGACTCATCAGGTAGTGCTAACAGCAGTTTAAGGCAGTCTCCCTGATATAAAACGCCATACTCACTTGTATAAACCTGTTTTAGCCCTTGTTGAGTGGCAACATTAGTTGCAATCAGTTGAAAAGGGAGCATTCATTGAACCTTGATTACCTTAGTATAGCTTGAGTCTACGAATTCTATTGACAGTTGTCAATAGAGTTTTCTTGAGAAGTTGTACGACGTGGTTGATAAGGTTTTCCGGTAGGCTGATTTTTGTATCTCTCTACTTCACCAGCCTCTATATAATAATAACGTCCAAGTTTACGAGCTATAACCTGACCATTTTTAATTAAGTCGTGAACTCGCTGACGAGTAACACTTAGTAGCTTTGCAGTTTGGGCTATAGAGAGTAATTCGGTGCTGTCATTTGAACTGAAGTTTGTCATAACGATAGATTGAAAATTCCTGAAATCCCAAAAATAAGTTTTTTACTTACTGCACCCTCAAGCGTCACTCAAGTTTGGCAAGAAAGACCCATCAAAATTACCTCACAATTGGCTGATTAATCGCTAGCTAATTTCTGGACAAATGCCCCATGTTCAGGAGATTTTATTCCCTCTTGTAAAACTGCCAAGACATGCTGCATATTCCCAGCTAATAACTCTGAAACCGCTAACCACAACCCAGGAAAGACTCGACTCCTGATAATTCCATCGGTATCAGTGGGTAAATCAAGATACTCACCCTTTTCTAAATAGAACCAGCTAATTGTTTGATCGAACACTTGCCAGACGATATATTCCTTGACACCATTACGGCGATAGGCTTGTTTTTTAGCGTGAAGGTCGATGGCTACACTGCTAGCGGCAATTTCCACAACCAACTCTGGAACACCTTCAATATAATCATCCTCACTCAGTCGTGACTGCCCACCGACTTCTGGCATGATTAGGAGTACAGCATCAGGTTGTGGTTCGTTGTCGATATCGAGACGCACCGTTGGTTGGACTCCCAAAGCAACACCGGGAGTCATAGCTTCGTAGGTTCCTAGCCATGCCACAATCCAACCATGAGGTTGACTGTGACTCTTGAAGCGCACAGCAGCAGGTATGTAGACAATCCCTTCGATTAACTCGGCTTTTCTCAAGTTGGGCATGACATTGTAGCGGCGCTCGAATTCGTAACGGTTTAAGCGATCGCCATTTTCTAAAGGGGGAATTGTCCAATGCTGGGAAGGGGTTTTAACCATACAGCCGCAGTTGGGGTAAACCTATGCTCATCCTACCGAATTGGGGAAGGCGATCGCGCTTCTTCACAGCTACCTCCCGCCATGCTGATGCAACAAGCTTCAATGCTGGTTAAGTCTGGCTGGAATTGAATCAAGATATTGTTACAATCTCAGGGAGCTTAAAGCTGACTCTTTCCTCGTTTTGGTTCTCCTGCAATCTATGTCTAACGCTGCTTCTGACCGTCTTAAGCAAAATGGTGAAAGAATTATGCAACTGTGGGAGCGGCGGGCGCGTGATGAAGTTGCTGCATCGATGCATCAGGACTCTCTTGTCTTGCAAAATTCACTACCTAAGTACTTAAACCAACTGGTAGATGAACTCTCAAACAGGATTGTCAGGACACCTGTCCGAATAGAAGCCGATAAGGCACAAAGCACTCGCATTGGCAAGCAGCATGGGCATGAACGGGCGGGCTATGCTGACTACTCCATGAGTCAACTCATTTTCGAGTACCACATCCTCCGTCAAGTAATCTTTCAAGTTTTAGAGGAAGAAGCACCTTTAGGAGTGAGGGAACGAGACATCATTATCGGCTCCATTGAGCAAGCCGTTAACGACGCTGCCACTCAATTCTCCCAGACGCTGCAAGATATTCAAGAGTTATTTATGGTGACGTTAACTCACGATCTGAGAGGCCCCCTTAATGTTGTAAAAATGGGAACTCAACTGATTCTGCGTCGGCTTGAACGAGGAGATACCCACGTTGATGTGGCAGCGAGGATGATCAGTTCGATCGATCGGCTGGATTCGATGATTCAAAATCTGCTCGATGCGAGTCGGCTGCGGGCAGGACAGGGCTTAAAGCTTGAATTTGAAGAATGCTATTTAGACAGGCTAGTCCAAGACGTAGTGGAGGATTTGAGCTTCACTTATGGAGAGCGGTTTGTTGTAGTCTGTGATTCTGATATCAGGAGCTATTGCAGCCGTAAAGAAATACGGCGGGTGATTGAAAATTTAGCAATTAACGCTGTGAAATATGGTGCTCCTAGCACGCCGATTACACTCACGCTCCAGCAAACTGAAACGCAGATCAGCCTTACTATCCATAATGAAGGCAATCCGATAGCCTCAGATGCTCAATCCATCCTATTTCAACAATTTCGTCGAACCACCTCTGCGGAGGATCAAACGGGATGGGGATTAGGATTATTTTTAGTAAAGAGTATTATTGAGGCGCATCAAGGGACGATTGAAGTGGAAAGTGAGGAGGGCAAGGGGACAAGCTTTATCGTTAAGTTGCCTAAATTACCCTGTTAATCCCCATTTTCCAGGGGAGGAATTGTCCAATGCTGAGAGGGTGTTTTAACCATACAGCCGCAGTTCGGGTAAACCTATGCTCATCCTACCGAATTGGGGAAGGCGATCGCTCTTGTTCCCAGTTGTGCGATCGCCCCTTGAACGCTGGATGACAGCTAATCGCGCTTCTTTCCTGCTACCTGCTTCTTGTGAAAGGGTGTACTTTTGTCTAGCTCAGCGTGTTACAGCCCATCATATCTTTTGGGGTCTTTCTTTTGTTTTTTACTCCCATCAGTTTCTTTTTTAGGCTTTTTAGTTTCTTTGTTGCTCTTTTTCTCTTTTGACATAACGATTCTCCAATAGCGACGACTTCAACTCCCCCACCGCCTAGGCAGATGGGGATTGTATCTACCATCAGTATTAACCCATTATCCTGAAAGATAATGCTTTCACTGGAAACAAGCCACTCTCTGGGGGTAGAGTCATGCCGCTTCCACTTCTATTTCCTCATCCTCATCTTCATCTTCGTCAAAAATCAAGTTAAAGGTTGCTGCATCCCATCCTCTAGTTGCTGGCAACTCGGTCTCCTCCTGAAATGCATCGGGGTCGCCCAGCAATAAAGCTCCTAATTTTTCAGCAATCAGTTCATCACTAGGACCATCGTTAGGAAGAAGATTGGGGTTAAAATTAATCGTCATTATTTATCTCTCCTCATAAAATAAATCACGCCTGAATCATTCATCTTCTGCGGCACAGGTTCATGACTTGGACGGCTGTATTAATTCTTTCGGCTTCAAGGGAATAATCCCGCTAATTCTTCAGCGGTTGCTTACCCAAAATCCTCAGATGGGGTGGAACAGTGCGAGGTTTTGATGGAGAAAAGAAAGTTAATCGACTCAGATCTTGCACTAAGCCCTAGGGATGAGAAAGAAGCTGTTGGTCAATTCACGAGGGGTCAGACCCTAAGCGCCACAAAATTAGGGGCTGTAGGGGCAGGTCTTGTGCCTGCCCTACCTATACCGAGATCTAGGGCACCCACAATCAGCGCATTCACAAGGGGTGCCCCTACAGAATTTATCCGAATTCGCCAACACCATGTTGGAAAACGCGGCTATACCAACAAATACAAGGACAGACTAAAAAACTTGGCGCGATTCCAAATGTTCTTCTATTTCCTTGCGGGTACGCCAAACGGGTCGCATTTCATTGCGGGCATACAAAGCCAGTTGATCGCCAACATGTGGTGAATTTGGCTGAGTCGCATTCCCGTAAGTGTTCAGAACTTTTGCCCGGATAGGATTAGCAAACTCAATGGCGGCAATATAAGTATCACCCGCAAAGGATTGGAAGCGTCCATCCGCTGAAGAAGGGATTACATCGATCACCCGAAAAATGCCAAACATGCCTGGGCCACCACTCGCCGGTAAATCCACCTTCCCATACCGTAGCCGAGCCACCTGACCCCATGGCACATCCATAGCTCCGTAGAGTAATTTTACCGTGGTTGCGGCAGTTTCCAGCACCTTGACGGCAGCTTCAGGGTCAGCCAAACCGTTCGGTGTGGTGAGGGGAGAATTTTCGTTCCAGGGATTGGCGTATCGGTTTTGAGCAGGCATGGTTCGTGCCCAAGCGGCGAAGAGTGCGGTTCCCCGACTCTCGGCATCCGCGTTGCGATCCCAAGCTTGCAAGACATCAGCCGCCTGATTCGCTAACTCGCTACCTGACTGACGCGCCGCCCCAATTAAGTCATCCAGAACTCGATCTGCTAATTCCATGCGGGACGAGAACTTATCCGCAATCATCTGCTCAAAGCTGATTTTTTCTTTCTCCATCAGCAGCTTGGCTGAACGCTGCGCCCGCCAATGCATGAAACGGGGTGCCATATCTGAGGGATACTCATTAGCATTGAGTGCTAGGGGAAATGTGACTGTCCAGGGTGGATCGTTGGCATTCTGTAACCAGCCGGATGGAGGGTCGAGGACACGAGGTAAGTCTTGATAGGGGTGGGTTTTCGTCCACAGCGTCGCTGATGTATCTGCGGGTACAATACCCTGCCAGTCGTTCCAATTTCCTTTTGGGTGTATGGGCACCTGACCGTTGAATACATATAAGATATGACCCTGATGGTCGGCGTAGAGGATGTTGAACATCGGCAACTGCAAGCGCTCTAATGCCGCCTCAAACTCGCTCAACTGGCTTGCCCGTGCCATGCCCCACAATTGTTCCATCATATTCGGCTGGTCTAATCCCACCACGCGCACGGCAACGGCTTTCCCATCCTGTTGGGCGACAATGGGGCCATGAAGCGATCGCGTCACAACAAACGGTTCTTCCCGTAGTGTACCGTTTGCCTGTTTGACTTTCAGGGTTTGGGTTTCGGTTTCAAATGGACGAACTTTTCCATCCCAACGATAGCCCTGATCGGCTAGTGTCAGTTCGTAAGCATCCCAGCCATCATGGGTGTTCACTGTCACTGTCCAACCCAGAGACTCATTAAATGCGATCGCCAGGATTGGCATTCCCACCAAAGTCACCCCGTAAGCATCCATTCCAGGTGCGCTAAGCTGCGCCTCATACCACAGATAAAAATCTGACCAAGGTAAATGAGGGTTAGCCAGTAGCATGGCGTTCCCACTGGCTGATTTAGAGGGTGCGATCGCCCAAGCATTGGAACCCGCCGAACTGGGACGAGAACTCAGCGCCGCCACACTCTGCGGGTTAATCATAAAGTTAAAATGAATCACCCGCTGAACGTGAGCCAGCACATCCACCCCATCCACCGGTAACACCGACTTGAGCTCATTGTTAATTTGGTCGGGATGTTCTTGGGCATAAGCATTCATTCCCGCCGCAAACGCATCCAGGTAGCCGCGCATGGTTGGATTTTGTGCCTGATACCATTCCCTGGCTCGTTCCGGAATGCCCATGGTTCTGACATATTTATCCGAATCCAGGTAACTTTCACCCAAATACTCAGCCGCTCGTCCTCGTGCTTGAGCGTACAAGCGCACAATCAAGTCACCATGGCTGTGCATCTGCGCCCAGCCGAATGCGTGGAAGAGTTCTCCATCACTTTTGCCATAGATATGGGGGACACCCCAAGTATCCCAAAGAATTTCTGTGCGGTCTGAACCGGCTGCTGGATTACGAATACTCACAACTAAAACTAGAACTAGGCAAAACAGTAAGGAAAAAATCCATAATAAGCGTTGTCTAATCACTATTTAACAACTTCAGACTACAATTTATCGGTGTGACAGATTTCCAATTGTCCTGCGATCGCCATCACAAATAATAAGCTAAATTATCACTCTTGAATTGTAATTTACATCCTACTTTTTAGGGTCAGCGATCGCTGTTTCCAGTGACCTTCTTCACCGGATTATAGAGCTACCAATCACGAAACTCTATTTTGGGGCAGACTAGGATATTTTTATCAGGACAAGCCATTCTGATCGATGGAGATAATTGTATGGCACTTTGGAAGCAACCTCGACAACAACCCTTCACCACCTATCGAGACCCCCAAACGGGTCGATGGATAACGATTCCGTCATCTGAATCCGTTGAGGAAGCCCTGGTTGAAGCACCACTTTATCGAGACCCCCAAACGGGTCAGTGGATAACGATTAAGCCTACCGTAACTCCTCAAGATACTCTGATTGTCAATTCCTTGTAATCCCTGTAACTGAAGATAGAGCTGATTAGTAACGGCGTCCCTGCATCTGCCGTTAAAAAATGAAAATTATTTGACACCAATTTACCGCTAAATGCAGTGCTAAATTAAACTAGCATGAGTATTTATTCAAGCGTTTAAAAAGTTTGTTTATCTTCTAAATATATCCTAAATGTAGGGTTTAAAAATCTCAAAAATTAGGACAAAATTTTTATCATAGCGAAGTTGGTAAATTTTGTCTCACTTTGTCCCTATAATGAGTAAGTCAATCAGCCTTTAAGGGACTACCTCCAGTCATCGGCAACATTATCCTCTTGAGAAACTTTAAGTGCACTCAGGAAATTTCCAGACACTTCAGTGTTCAGCGCCACCATCCGAGCTAGTGAACCAAAAAGCCTAGTTAATGATTGACCTGTACAATGACTCTTTAAAATTCCGGCTAAGCGAAGGAGCCGTTAGATGAGCTTGAGCGGCAAAAGTAAAATTCCAGAGATTCTCAAAAATTATCAAGTCCAACTGTTGGAGGATTGGCTGCAACAGCAAATAACCGATGGTACCCGCCAAGGTTTGCACAAAGAGACGGAGTTGCGAGAGGAGTGCAGAGAGTTCCTGGAGCTGTTCAAAAATGCCGTACAGCAGAGTGACTTGAGTGATACTCACACACCAGAGTGGAAGGGGGTGCGAGAAATGTTGGCGAGTGTTTCCCGGACTCGTTCCCAAAAAGGCTTTACGCCCTCGGAAACGGCAACCTTTGTTTTCTCGTTTAAGCAACCCCTCTTCACCCGTCTGCGCTCCGAACTCGCGCAGGATGGTGCCACCCTGATTGAGGAAATTGTGCTAGCCAGTAACCTGCTCGACGAGCTGGGACTCTGGACGACTGAGATCTATCAAAAAACTCGCGAAGAAGTGATTATGCGCCAGCAAGAGGAGCTGATGGAGCTGTCAACGCCAGTGGTAAAACTATGGGACGGCATTTTAGCTCTACCCATTATTGGCACCCTGGATAGTGCCCGAACCCAAGTGGTGATGGAGTCTCTGTTGCAGAAAATTGTTGAGACGGGTTCGGAAGTCGCCATTATCGACATTACAGGTGTGCCAACCGTCGATACTCTGACGGCTCAGCACTTACTCAAAACAGTTACAGCCGCTCGTCTGATGGGTGCTGATTGCATCCTAAGTGGGATTCGTCCTCAGATTGCCCAAACCATTGTATATCTGGGCGTCGATCTGGCGGATATGGTGACGAAAGCGTCGCTGGCGGATGCCTTTGCGCTAGCTCTCAAGCGAACTGGGGCGTCGATTAGTCGTACCACTCGCGGTATGGTATAGGGTCAGGAGATTTATTTATATGGAACGTATCCCCATCCTGCAAATGGGTGAATTCCTGTTAGTGACGATCCAAGTCGATATGCATGACCGCCTAGCCATGACCTTGCAGGACGACCTAACCAACCGGATTGTCCAAATCAGTGCTCGTGGTGTGCTGATTGATATCTCAGCCTTGGAAATCGTGGATTCCTTCATTGGGCGAATACTAGGGAACATTGCCAAGATGTCGCAGGTACTAGATGCCGAAACCGTTGTGGTGGGAATGCAGCCTGCGGTTGCCATCACTCTAGTTGAGTTGGGACTTTCCCTGACCGGTATTCGCACCGCCTTAAATGTTGAGAAAGGAATGGCTCGCCTGCGTGCCTCGTTGGCAGCTTCTGCTAGAGAGAACGCGGATGGACATAGTGAGGTCTGAAACGATGAGCATCCAGTCCTCCGCCGACGTTGTCTTAGTCCGACAATCCGTGCGTCAGTGGGCTGTGGAACTACGTTTTAGTCTGGTAGACCAGACCAAGATTGTCACGGCAGCCAGTGAGTTGGCACGCAACACTCTGGATTATGGCGGTGGCGGTACAGTCAAGCTGGAAGCCCTACAAGAAGGAATCCGTCGAGGCTTGCGACTGACCTTTGAAGACAAGGGGCCAGGGATTCCAGATATTGATCTGGCGCTCAAAGACGGATTCACGACTGGCAGCGGACTGGGTCTAGGGCTAAGTGGTACAAAACGGCTGGTAAACGAATTCCAGATCGTTTCTCACGTTGGACAAGGCACCTGCGTCACAATTACAAAATGGAAGTGACTTAATGATGATAGAAGCTGTTGCCTTACCGATGGTAGAGTCTAGTCAGGCAGGTGAAGCGCGACGGATGGCGCTAGCTCTGGCGAGTCGTTTGGGATTCAACGAGACGGAACGAGGAAAAGTCGGGATTGTGGTGACCGAAGCGGCTAATAACCTGGTTCGGCACGCAAAAGACGGCGAATTAGTGCTACAACCTTTGACCCGGAACGAGATTGAGGGAATTGAAATCTTAGCCTTAGACAAAGGGCCAGGAATCAGCAATATCAACGAGTGCCTACGAGATGGCTTTTCTACCGCAGGAACTTCAGGAACGGGTTTGGGAGCCATGAGTCGTCTCTCGGCTTTTTTTGATATTTATTCGGTGCCCAAGCTGGGAAGTGCCTGTTTAGCTCAACTCTGGGCAAACTCCCCACCCGTAAAGCCGGTAGAGAGTGATTTAGACAGGGGCGTGGTGTGCTTGCCCAAAATCGGTGAGGAGATTTCGGGAGATGCTTGGGCAACCGACCAAAATTCCGGTCGCACCTTGCTGCTAGTCGCCGATGGTTTGGGTCACGGCCCACAAGCCGCCCAGGCATCCCGTGAAGCGGTGAGAATATTTCGAGCGAATTTGGGCAAAAGTCCCAAAGAGATTGTTGAGGCGGCACACGCGGCATTGCGGAGTACACGCGGCGCGGCTTTAGCGATCGCAGAAGTTAATTTTGAACAGCTTACCGTGCGTTTTGCTGGAGTCGGAAACATTTCTGGTACGATTCTGGCTCAGGAAAAAACCAACAACCTGGTTTCCTACAACGGAACCGTTGGGCATGAAGTTCGCAAGATTCATGAGTTTGTCTATCCCTGGCCCAAAGGCGGACTTTTGGTCATGCACTCTGATGGATTGGGTACCCAGTGGCGCTTAGACCGCTATCCTGGCTTAGTAGCCAAACATCCCAGCCTGATCGCGGGAGTTTTGTACCGAGATTTCAACCGAGGTCGTGATGATGTAGCCGTTTTGGTTGTTCGCGAGGGGGAATAGGGGAGTGGGGGAGTGGGGGATGGGGGATGGGGAGATGGGGGGATGGGGAGATAGGGGGATAGGGAGGATTCTTAATCTAAAATCTAAAACCTAAAATGGCAATAAGTGCAACGATTATTACCATAGAAATACGCTTTGAACAAGATGTCGTGATGACCCGTCAGCGAGCACGCCAGATTGCTGAACTATTGGGTTTTGACGCTCAGGATCAGACGCGCATTGCTACGGCTGTTTCGGAAATCGCCCGTAATGCCTTTCAATATGCCCAGGGAGGAAGAGTTGAGTTTCGAGTGGAAGGTGAATCGCCTCAAAACCTTCTAATCTGCATTCGTGACAAGGGAGCGGGCATTGCCAATCTGAACTCTATTCTAGAGGGACGGTACACATCGGCAACTGGACTGGGGTTAGGGATTATTGGTTCCAAGCGACTCATGGATCGGTTCGAGATTGAATCTTCGCCCGGTCACGGAACCATGGTGCAGATGGGAAAACCCTTGCCGAAGCGTGCACCTGTGGTGAATGGGCATCGATTGGCACAGATAGCGGATGAGTTGGTTCAGCGATCGCCCAGTAATCCGTTGGAAGAAATCCAGCAGCAAAACCAAGAACTCCTGCGTGCTTTAGCAGAACTGCAAAAGCGAGAGGAAGCCTTAATTCACCTCAACCGTGAACTAGAAGATACCAATCGGGGTGTTGTGGCATTGTATGCCGAGTTGGACGAAAAAGCCGATTCCTTAAAACGAGCCAACGAACTCAAAACTCGCTTCCTCTCAAACATGAGCCATGAGTTTCGCACGCCGCTTAACTCCGTGATTTCTCTATCTCGGATGTTGTTAGACCGGATGGATGGTGAATTAACACCAGAGCAGGAAAAGCAGGTGAAGTTTATCAGTAAAGCCGCTGAAGGGCTTTCAGAGTTAGTGAATGACCTGTTAGACCTAGCCAAAGTGGAGGCGGGAAAAATTGTCGTGCAGCCGGACAACTTTGACGTGAGCGAACTGTTCGGAACCCTGCGGGGAATGCTGCGCCCTCTACTGGCTCACAACTCCTCCATTGCTCTGGTGTTTGAAGAACCCCGTGATATTCCAATGCTTTACACCGACGAGGGAAAAGTTGCCCAGATTCTGAGAAACTTTATTTCTAATGCGCTCAAATTCACACCCACCGATGAGGTGCGAGTATCCGCTGTACGGGTTGGCAATACGATCACCTTCTCCGTCGCCGACACCGGCATTGGCATTGCACCGGAAGATAGGGAGCGCATCTTTGAAGAATTTGTTCAGGTGGATTCTCCCCTGCAACGGCAGGTCAAAGGTACAGGGTTGGGGCTACCACTGTCGCGTAAACTCGCGGGCTTATTAGGCGGAAGTGTCTGGGTGACCAGTACTGTGGGAGTTGGCTCTACCTTTTTTGCCTCCATCCCGCTTGTCTATCCGGGTTCTCATCAAGAGTCAGCGTTGTCGCCCGTCTCCTGGGAGCTAGACCCCCAACGCTTACCCATACTGGTGGTTGAGGACAATGCTGAAACCCTTTTCACTTACGAGAAGTATTTCCAGGGTTCCATTTATCAGCCCTTCTTAGCACGGACACTTTACGAGGCCGAACAGGCACTGACGTTGTTTACTCCCACGGCGATTATGTTAGATATTTTGCTGGAGGAGCGAAACACCTGGGGATTTATTGCTGAATTGAAAGAGAATCCAGCCACGCAAGAGATTCCGATTCTCGTTGTCACGGTGATTGATAACGAAAAGCAAGCCAAGGCGTTAGGCGCTAATGCCTTCTTAATTAAGCCTGTGGATAGATGGTCACTTTTGAACCAAATCAATACGCTAATAAAGCGGAATACACCACAAAAGCTCTTGCTCATTGACGATGACCCGGCATCCCAATATGTGTTGAAGCAACTTTTAAGTGACACTGACCTTAATATTAGTGAGGCCGTCGATGGGCGCGAGGGTATTGAGCTGGCTCAAGCCGAAAAGCCTGACTGTATCATTCTCGATCTTTCTCTGCCAGAAATGAGCGGAGAAAAGGTGTTATCGTTGCTCAAAAGTGACAGTAAAACTAACGATATCCCGGTCATTATTAATACCTCAGAGTCACTTGAAACAGAAGAGCAAAAGACCCTTGCACAAAATACGGTGGCGATTCTTTCTAAAGAAGCAGCCTCCCAAGAAATAGCGATCGCGCGAGTTAGGGAAGCACTGGTCAGGGCGGGGATAGCACTGAAGGTTGGCGAGAGAGGGTATGTTTGAGCAGCAGTTAATCACAATCTTGCATGTAGACGATAACGAAACCAATCGTTACACTACCAACCGCATGTTAAGACGTGCAGGGTTTGATGTAATTGAAGCGGCTACGGGTGAAGCCGCGCTGCAAATAGTCGCTCAAGCGAGACCCGACTTAATTATTCTGGACGTGAGGCTCCCTGGTATCAATGGATTTGAAGTCTGCCGCCGCCTCAAAGCCAACCCAGCTACGGCCTTTATTCCCGTACTCCATCTATCTGCCAGTTTTGTGGAAAGTCGGGACAAGGCACAGGGGTTAGACAGCGGTGCAGATGGCTACCTGGCGCAGCCTGTAGAACCGATTGAATTAATTGCCACGGTTAGAGCTTTGCTTCGCATTCGGCAGGCAGAGGAGTCCGCCCTAACCTTGGCGCAAGAGTGGCAAAGTACCTTTGATGCCATGAACGATGGGGTTTGCCTTCTCAACCAGGAAGGAAGAATTATGCGCTGTAATAGTGCGATGACGGAGCTTTTACACAAACCCTTTAGCGAACTCATTAGTTGCCTGCATCAAGAGCTAATGCCATCGACCTTGGGTTCTGTTGAGGCAAGTCCCTTCACTCGTGTCCAGGAAACTCGCCAACGTGAGAGCCAAGAGCTTCAGTGCGGTAGCCGCTGGTTTTCTGTCACGGTAGACCCGATCTTCAAGGAGGGGGGAACGTTCATCGGTGCCGTTTATACTCTGGCTGACATTACACACCGTAAACAGGCGGAGGAAGCACTTCGGATTAGTGAAGAGCGGTTTCGCCTGTTATTAGAGAATGTGACGGACTATGCAATTTTCTTCCTCGACACCCAAGCGTGTGTTATCCGTTGGAGCCTGGGAGCAGAAAGCATTTTGGGCTATCAAGAACCAGAAATCTTGGGAAAGCCAAGTTCAATCATCTTTACACCTGAAGACCTTGAACACGGTGCAGACAAGCAAGAACTGGAAACAGCAGTGACGGAAGGTCGAGCTGAGGATGAACGCTGGCACATCCGTAAAGATGGTAGGTGGTTCTGGGCGAGTAGCATCGTCACGCCCTTAAGAAATGAGGCGGGGCAGCTACGAGGCTTTGCTAAAATCATGCGTGACTTTACTGAACGTAAGCGAGCCGAAGATGAACGCAACCAGCTACTCGCCCGTGAACAAGAGGCACGCGCTGCCGCCGAAGCCGCTAACCGCTTGAAGGATGAGTTTTTGGCAACCCTCTCCCACGAACTGCGATCGCCCCTGAATGCGATGCTGGGATGGACACGCTTACTCAATAGTCGGAAGTTTGACGAAGCGACGACGACGCGGGCGCTACAGACGATTGAGCGCAGTGCCAAGTCCCAGGCGCAACTCGTGGAGGATTTGCTGGATGTCTCGCGGATTATTCAGGGTAAGCTGCGCTTAAATACCCGTCCGGTTGAATTGGTTTCAGTCATAGAGGCGGCAATTGAGACAGTGCGTCCCGCCACTGAAGCCAAGGAGATTGACCTCCAATGTGTGCTTAACCCAGCAGCAGGCCCCGTGGCGGGTGACTCTGACCGCTTGCAGCAAGTCATCTGGAATTTGGTATCGAATGCCATCAAGTTTACGCCCAAAGGTGGATGCGTTCAGGTGCGATTAGAAAGGGTAGACTCTAATGTTGAGATTACTGTAACGGATACCGGTAAAGGAATTGACCCGGAGTTTGTGCCCTATGTGTTTGAGCGCTTTCGCCAAGCCGATAGTTCTAGCACCAGGGTCTATAGTGGTTTAGGATTGGGACTGGCAATTGTCCGACACTTAGTTGAACTGCACGGCGGTACAGTACGTGCTCAGAGTGAAGGTGAAGACAAGGGAGCGACCTTTACCGTTAAGCTGCCACTCCTCCCCATCGTCGTCGCGGCTCCCCCAGGTGAACACTCCCCTTGCACCATTGGTCTATCAATGCCATTCGACAACCCGCCAGCACTCAAGGGGGTACGGGTTGTAATTGTTGATGATGAACCGGATTCGCGGGATCTTCTGGTTGCTGCACTGGAACAGTGTGAGGCTAAAGTCTTTGCGTTTGCCTCTGCGAGCGAGGCATTGGCAGCTGTATCCCAGTTGAAGCCAGATGTCTTGGTGAGCGATATTGGGATGCCTTTAGAGGACGGCTACAGTTTAATTCGTAAAGTCCGGCAACTTTCGTCAGAACAGGGGGGACAGATTCCAGCGATCGCCCTAACCGCCTATGCTAGAGCTGAAGACCGAACCAGAGCGCTCGCCTCTGGTTTTCAGATCCACATTGCCAAACCTGTGGAACCGACGGAACTGGCGACAGTGGTGGCGAATCTAGCGAGGCATCAATAAATCCTGCGGGTGGATTCATATCATTTCCATTTGCATCGGAATTACTCAAAAACCTCAGCGTCACCGTCTGCGCTCTGGAGCGTTAAAAAATATGATTCCAATGCAAACAGATTCGATATCATTCTAAAACTTCCAGCACTGCTTTAGGCGAAAGCTTATCCTTAAACCAAATCACTTTAGCCGGTACATTCGCCACTTTGACCCCTGCTTTCTCCAAATTCAGCCGCTCAGAAATAGCAATAATTAAGTTATCGCATTCAGCGCGACGCACCTGGGCAAATTTCTTTTGTAAGTATTCTGGACGCCAGAAGCCGATAATTTCTAGTAAGAAGATACGCCCATCGGGATGGACAAGGCGGAAATCAGGAATCATCACACTTCCAGGAATAGGAATTAGATCCACTTCTCGCTCTAGTATCCATTCCGTTTTTAGGGCTTCCCAACGGTTAGCAAAGGCGGCTTCTAACATACTGTCATAGGTCTTACCGGGGGGATAGTGGGTCACTAAACCACAATGATCATTTAGGCTGAAACGCCCGGTTTTCGGAGTGCCGCTATAAGGGTCGCGGCTTTGTAAGGTTGCCGTGAGACTCCATTTGGTAACGTGGAGTAAAGCGGGCAAAAGTTTGGCGATCGCTAAACCATAACGGGTACTGGGTTTAAATAAACTGGTCGGGCCATCAATCGTAATGGTGAAGCCATGATCGGCATCCCCTTCAACGTAAGTCATCAACTGAAATAGCTTCAAATAGCGGAATAACAGCTTGTACTCACCAGGGACATTCCGATGAGCATTGAGCGCCATCTGACTTGCTCGGTAAAAGATTCCCTGCACTTGAGATAAGTTGTAGCGATGTATGAGCGCCTCCGGTGCGGGGTCATCAAACTCGGTCAGAATCCGATTTTCCTGTAAATCTGCATAAAGACCAACACGAATTTGCTGGGGCAAGACTTCGTGGTTTAACTCTTTGCTGAGGGCAATGCTGAGGGTTTCCAGAGTTGCCTCGGACGCCTGATAACTGGGCACAGCTTGGGCGGCAAGGGTGAAGACGCGCTGCCGCAGTTCTTTCGGTTCGAGGGGACTGACGACTTCAAAGGTGCAGAAGCTGCTTTTGAGGATATGAGCAAGACCCCGTTTGATCCGATAATCAGGACTATCGCCTTCAAACTCCAACAACTGTCGATCCAGGTCACCTTGGGTGCTACCTACGGCGTTTTGGAAGCAGGCGATTAACTCTGTGGCGATCGCACAGATTTCGGAGTTGATCGGCAACCGTTTGGGAATAATTGTTTCCCCATTTTGTCGATTAATTAACAACTCAGTTGGTAGCATGAATTACTTTATTCTTTGAGCCAATAATAGTCATAGTAGTAGTGCAAGTCGATGAATATCGTGGCTATTGGAGCAGTTGTAAGCCTGCTACGCGCTTCGCGCATGCTTCGCAAACGAGGTTTAGAAACCTTGAGTTGCTCTATCAACTTTGGGAAATTAGGGCTACTGAAAGCCCTGTCGCTGTAATTTGCGGGGAAGCTTACACAGAGGTCATTGAAGGAGGGTGATGGACGATGAGTAGAGTGATGCATCGGCGACGGGGTTCAACCCATGCTATCTACAGAACCCTGGAGTGCCGACCTGATAGCTTTGAGGATTGGTACCAGCAGGGGAATGCGTTGTTCGACCAGGAGCGCTACGAAGAAGCCCTCGCCAGCTATGAAAGAGCTTTAGAGTACAAGCCAGAAGATTATTGGGCTTGGTACGGACGAGGTGATGTTCTAGATGCTTTGGGATGCTATGAAGACGCGCTGGCTAGCTATGACAAAGCGTTAAAAACTCAACCGAAAGACTACTGGGCGTGGTGCAAGCGGGGTCTAGTGCTACGACAACTGGAGCGTTATGAGGAAGCGATCGCTAGTTATGACAAAGCCTTAGAAGCCCGTCCTTGGGACTACTGGGCTTGGTATAACAAGGGGCGTGTCGCTTTGGAAGATTTGGACTGGTACGAAGAGGCGATCGCCTGTTTCGACAAAGCGCTGGCGGAACGCCCTGATGAGTACTGGAGTTGGTACCGTAAAGGGGATGCTCTGCGTCAGTTGGAAGATTATGAGGCAGCGATCGCCTGCTACGACCAAGCCCTTGACCAACGACCACGGGACTATTGGGCATGGTATCGTCGGGGAGATGCCCTGCGCCACTGGGGAAAACTCGAAGAAGCGCTTACCAGCTATGGCAAAGCGGTGGAGGCTAAGCCAGAAGATTACTGGGGTTGGTATCAGCGAGGGGAAATCCTGCGGCAACTGGGTCAATATCAGGAGGCGATTACCAGCTACGACAGGGCGCTGGACAATGCGCCAGATGATGAATATGCCTGGTACAACCAAGCGTGTTGTTATGCGTTGTTGGGTAATGGGAAACCAGCGATCGCTAGCTTGCGGGAAGCCATTGATCTGAATGCCGAAGAATATCAAGAACTCGCTAAAACTGACTCAGATTTTAATAGCTTGCGGGGAAATGAACAGTTTAATGCCTTGGTTTTTGACCCATTCCTTGGTCAGCGAAATGGACGTGAGTCCTAGAAGACTAATTGAGTGAAACAGAACCGATAAGGGCACGATATGTCGTGCCCTTATCTATGGTTGATGCAACTTGCCTATCCGTTTTTAAGCTGCTGTACATCTAAGTAAGCATAGTCTGGACGGGCAGGATGCCCATCCCACCAGAAAACGCCTACCTATGAAATTGCATGTTCAATGAGCGAAAGCTTAGCAACTACCGTTCCAACTAACCCATTTGTGAGAGATGCCAGTGGGCGTGATTTCTCCGTTAATTTGTTCTTCTTGTAAATCGGTTCCACTTACATCAACACCAATCAAATCAGTACCTACTAGGCAAGCTCCAGCTAGAGTAGCATTCTTCAAGCAAGCCCCACTTAAATCGGCACCACTGAGGTCTGCATCACTTAGATTAGCACCTGTTAGATTGGCTCCATGAAGATTGGCACAGCGCATATCAGCGCTACTAAGGTCTGCACCACTCAGGTTTGCCCCAGTCAAGTCAGTGCCAATAAAATTAACTTGCGTTAAGTTCGCACCTGTTAAGTCCGCTCCGCTCAAGTCAGCATTTGTTAAGTTGGCGCAGTGGAAAGACGTTCCACTCAGTTCAGCCCGACTTAAATCAGCTCTACTTAAATCAGCTTTACTTAAATCAGCCCGGCTTAGATTGACTCCACTCAGAGCAATACTAGCTAGGTTCGCTTCTTGAAAATTCCATTCTCTAGCTGCATATTGATTTAAAAGGTCTTGTGCTTTCATAATTTTGAGTCCCCTGTTTTTTTCTTGTAGGCGGCGTTGATTGGGGAAATTTTTGTTGGTATCAGAATCTAATGGCTTTGTGTCAGATAAATATCCCCTCAGCCGCGTTATTGATTAATGGAAAAGCCTCACCTCACACCGAACACCGAGTCAAACTTCCCGAGCAACTTGCAATGATTGGACGGTCGAGTTCGCTTTGACTAGATAGCTACTGAATTAGGATTAAGAGTATTAATGCATTCATGGAATTGATACTCAGAGCAGAGAGCTTTGAATGCTGTAGAGCTAACCAGTAATAGCGACTCTTGGTTGTATTCAACTTAACCAAAGCTTACAGTAACCCTGAGTTTTTAGTTCTAGGGTTTAACAGAAATTTATGTCAGTAATCACAGGGGAGACTTTTTGTGAAGTTATGTGAGGATGGTCAGGCGATCGCATTTAGGGAAATTGTATTGTTGACCGTTGAGATTCTTTTCACAGAATTGGATTAGTCTAAACTAGTCCAACTTTTTTGAGTGCGACTTCAGCAGCACATTTCTCAGCATCTTGTTTGCGCCGACCTATGCCAACACCATAAACCTTGCCATTAACACGAACTTCCGCCGTAAACTCCTTCGCATGGTCTGGGCCAGACTCATCGATAATGAAATATTCAGGATTTTGGACAAACTTCGCCAGCGCCCATTGCTGAAACTGACCCTTGGAGTCTACAAGGTTTTTAGGGTTAGTGTCGGATTGAGGAAAAACGATGCTGTCAGCAACTTTAGTAAATAGGGGTTGAACAAATTGCTGGACAGCTTCAATCCCCGACTCTATAAAATAGGCGGCAATATAAGCTTCAAAGGTATCACTGAGCAACGATGGATTTTCACGGCCTCCTTCTTTAATTGCACCTTTCCCTAATTGAATCAAATCACCTATACCTAGCTGAGTCGCAAACTTGGCTAATTGCTTCTCATCCACCAAGTTAGAGCGTAGACGTGTCAATTGGGCTTCGCTCATTTCTGGATAGCGTTTGTAGAGAAGTTCGCCAATCAGAAACCCCAGCACGGCATCACCCAAGAATTCTAAACGCTCGTTATGTTCACCTGCGTCAGGGTGTTCGTTTACATAGGAACGGTGGGTGAGGGCTTGCAGCCGAAGTTTTTCATCTTTAATAGTTGGAAGTTTAGGCATTTTTATCTTTTTACTTGTTACGGAAATTAATTGTATTGAAGGAACCCGGTTTATTTAAGCAACCGGGTTCTGACTTGAGATTTTACTTAGAAACAGTTACCCTTTTTCCAACCGGGAGGGTAGAGACTGTTTCCACGAGAATTGTTGCATGGGAAACAAGAGATTCGTAGATTTTCAAAAGAGTTAGTCCCGCGATGACTCCGAGGAAGCAGATGCTCAATGGTTAGTTTTTCTGGTGGTAGACATTGACCACACCACCAACAGTAATGCCCATATAATTCAATGAGTTTCCGTTTCTTACTTTGCTTCTGCCTTGGATTCATGCTGCTTTCGTTCCTTTCTGTTCAGTATTTACAAAAACACGGGAACATCAAGCATCCAGCGCACACGTAATGTCGCTCAAGGGAGTTCCAATAGGTCAAGATTCCCAAACGAAAATGAGTCAGAAGTAGCGATTAATGCTACTCCCAACTCGATCATTAGCTTGAGATAATCTTTTCCCTGGAAGTCCATACAATGAGAACAACTCACACTCTACAAACACTTTTTATGTGTTATTAGGTGTGAGCTGATGTCTCACGTACAGTATGTGTTTGCATACACCTCTCTAGCTATATAGTTAGCTAAACAAATAGTTAGGCTATCGATTAGTTGCCTAACAAAGTATACATACGTGATACCCACCTATAAGTGAATATACATATACTGTACATGAGACAGCAGCCCACGTTTTGCGCTTGATACTGATGCCTCAGCTATACGTAAATAACCTAGCACTAAACTGATTCAGCGTCAAGTAAATTTAACTAGATTGACTGAGAGCAAATCTCTAAATACGAGTAGGGTGCGCTAGCCGTAGCGTAACGCACCCATAAGTTAGGGTAATTTGCCAAAAACACCCGACTCCCTTAAGGGGATTGAGAGCCTGACAAAATCTATCGTTTTTTCTTGGATGTTTTCGGGGAAAGAAGCATCGTCATTCTGTTCCCTTCTCGTTTAGGTTGTTGCTCAAGATCGGCGACTTCCTGCAAATCTACAGACATCTGCTTGAGCCGCGCCTCAGCTAAGTCAATGTGTTGAATTTCTCGTCCTTTAAGTAGAATGGTGGTCTTGACTTTATCTCCGCCTTTGAGAAAACGTTCAGATTGAGCGACACGCACTTGGTAGTCGTGTTCTGCGATGTTATAACTCATCTTCACTTCTTTGAGAACCGTGGGTCGCGCTTTGCCAATTTTTTTGGACTGCTGATACTTCCACTTGTCATAGTCCATCACTCGGCAAACAGGTAACTCATTGTTGTCACCCACCAGCACGAGATCCATTTCTTTATCTTGTGCGATCTGCAAGGCATCCCTAGAGGACATAATCCCCAGTTGAGTCCCGTCAGTATCGATCACTCGAATTTGAGGAAAGCGGATTTGTTCGTTGATCAGGGGTAGGTTGCGATTGGCTGTTTTTTGTTCGACAGGCATGAATGACTGCAAGAACTTAAGTATAGGAACTGAGGAATTGAGCAAGTTCTAAGCGGCTTGGCATTTAACTGGCCTACTTGAGAATCCGAAACGCTTTGCTAGTTGAGCTGTACTGACTTTAAGTAGCCAAATTAAAGGGTTAGCAGCTTATGACTAATTTTATTATATTCTTCCAGTCTCCTGTGTCCACATCATACATTTTTTAAAATTGTGAGGCCGCACCTGACCGGGCAATCCTGGGAACGCCTGAGTCAACGGCTTTTTATACCATCAGAGTCTAAAAGGGCGATCACATAACCAGACAACCGTGCTACCCAACCCTTAATCACCAGAGGTAGGATGGGCAGCGTCCACCTCTTGATGTTGGGAGAGGAGCTGGTAATGCTCGATCACCTGCTGGATAAAAGCCTGCCAGGTATCATTGGGAGTCCAAATTTTCTGTAAATCGCTTTTGGCTTGCTCGTCACTTATGCCTTCGTAAATCAGGCGATAAAGATACATGAACGCCGAGACTCTCATATTAGCCGCACAATGGACGAACACAGGTTGAGTTGCGATAGCGAAGCGCTGCTGCGTTCGCCTTTGGCGTCTCCCCTTGGGAGAAGCGCAGATCGCTTCCATGACGCTAAAAAAACGAGCAACGTCCTCAAGAGTGGGATTTTCCCAATCCACAGGGATAGAAGCGTATCCCATTCCCAGAGATTCGACAAGGGCTTGCTCGTTAGGTATAGCCTTAGGGGAATCTGGACGTGCAAGATTAACAACCACTTGGTAACCAGCTTCTTTAATGAGCGAGAATTGCGCTTCAGTCGGTTGTCCCCCTGTTGCTACAGAGTCTGATAGTTTCAGATAGTTGTAAATCTGTTCAATTTGATTTGTATTCACTTGTATCTTGGGCGAGTTAGCGAGTGGCACGGGCACTTTCGTCAGTGTTGAGAGGCGTCCATGTTTGTAATTCGAGGAAAGCCAACAAAACTCAGATTATCTTACAACTACAATTTTGGGAGAACTCTCATTATCTGCATAGGTTATCTAGGAGTTTAACTGAGCTTTCAGAACAGCATATTGTTCATTAAAAAAAGCAGCGATTTGTTCAATATGCGAGTGCACAGATTAGTTACTCAAACCGGAGATTTATAGAGCTTTGTTATAATAAGACCTGATACAGTAACATGCTCTAAATTGATTTGAGTTATCAGAGATTGAGGTAGACATCCAGGACAATACCTTTTAACGGGTCATGAATGTCCAGAGTTTAAAAAAATAGGAGTTATCGGGCAGTGATCAGCCAATATCCTTGAAGATCGAAGAATTACCTCAGATTAACAGAGCCTAATACATCAATTGCTATGGCATCTAGCACGCTCAAATACGCTTACTTTCCCGGATGTGTGGCTCAAGGAGCCTGTCGGGAGCTTTATCTCTCTACATCCGTACTCACCCAGGCACTTGGCATTGAACTGATTGAACTGAAAAAAGCGTCCTGTTGTGGTTCCGGCACCTTTAAAGAAGATTCGCAGTTACTCGAAGACACTGTTAATGCTCGTAACATTGCCCTAGCCGAGGAACTGAATCTGCCGCTTCTCACCCATTGCAGCACCTGTCAGGGCGTGATTGGTCATGTGGATGAGCGATTAAAGGAATTTCAGCAAAAAGACCCAGGCTATATTGACGAGGTTAATGGATTTCTCAAGAAAGAGGGCTGTTCTCCTTACAAAGGAAGTACCGAAGTCAAGCATTTGCTGTGGGCGTTAGTTGGGGATTACGGACTCGAAGCCCTTCAAGAACGGGTTACCCGTAAACTGAGCGGGCTAAAGTGTGCCGCATTTTATGGCTGTTATTTGTTGAGGGGACAAACGACGATTCCCTTTGACGACCCCTTTAACCCAGAGTCGATGGAGAATTTATTTCGGGCGGTGGGGGCGACACCCGTTTATTATCGAGGTCGGACTCAGTGTTGTGGTTGGCCGATTTCTAGCTATGCCACCAAGCAAGCCTTTAAGATGGCAGGGACGCATATTCAGGAAGCGATGGAGGCGGGTGCCGATTGCATGGTGACCCCCTGTCCCTTGTGTCACCTTAACCTGGATTCCCGTCAACCAGAAGTCGAAAGTGCGATCGGGCAAAAACTGGGTCTGCCAGTGCTGCACTTACCTCAGTTGGTGGCTTTAGCGCTGGGTATTAGTCCAAAACAGTTGGGTTTAAGCAAACATATTGTTTCGACACGACCTCTTTTGGAAAAATTAGGGTTTTAAGTCAATCCACCTAAAGAGTCCTGAGTTGTGAGGAATTCTTTCTTAGCGACTCAGGACTCAAAAATTTGTCATAGCACTGCTGTAATTGCCTGTGGCTGCGTTGGGTTTATGTAGCGTCTTCCCAAGGACTTATCCTAATATTTTTGGGCTGGGCATGTTACCGACTGGGACGAAACTGCTGTTCTACAAGCTTCAAGAGCATATCTCTGGGAAAGAATCGCGGCAGATTAACGATGATTTTCTTTCTTAATCCACCCGTAACGACGTTGGACGTGTCTATTTGCAAAGCTTTGAGCGTTTCTTGCACCACGTCTTCAGCGGAAGCGGAACGTTGATTTTCTGAAGTGCCAGTGGAGAGTTGAGCGAATCCAGCCCGCTCAAAAAAGTCAGTCTTAGTGGGGCCTGGGCAAACAGCGAGAATTTTTACGCCTTTTTCCCGATTCTCAGCCCAGAGGGCTTCGCTGAAACTTAATACAAACGCTTTTGTGGCGGCGTAGACAGACATGTAAGGCAGGGGTTGGAAACCCGCGATCGAAGAGATATTGATGATAGTGCCACGTCGCTGCTGTATCTGCGGTAAAAATTGATAAGTCAGCTCTACTAAAGCTGAGATGTTGACTTGTATCATCTCTAGTTGCGTAGCGAGTGAGCTTTCGCTAAACATGCCATAGTCACCAAAGCCCGCATTGTTGATGAGTAAGTCGATGGCTAAGTTCTTTTGAGTGATGGCTTCAAATACACTCGTGGCAGCCCCCGGTATAGCCAAGTCTTGCACGCAGACTTCTACCTGAATCGGGTACTGCTGCTGCAATTGTTTAGCGAGCGAGTTAAGTTTGTCTTGGGAACGAGCCACTAAAATCAAATTCGTTTGGCTTGCCGCTAGTGCCTTGGCGAAGGCGGCACCAATACCTGAGGAAGCACCAGTAATCAGAGCAGTAGCCATTAATGCAAGTGTTGTTCCTTTGACTTCACTAATCTTAACAAAACGGCGGCAAGGGTGGTGACTTGATCAAAAATAGTCCATTATGGAGTTGACATACATCTAAATAAAAATGTAATATCCGCTACCAATTTGTAACCACCGCTCAGTGAATTTGTCGTTCCATGACTTTCTTTAGACCCAATATCAACGCCATGTCTGGTTATGTGCCTGGTGAGCAGCCGCTACCAGGCACCCAAGTGATTAAGTTAAACACGAATGAAAATCCCTATCCCCCATCACCTGCGGCGTTGAAGGTGCTACAGGAACTTGATGGAGAACTGTTGCGCCGCTATCCCGATCCGATGGCGGGTGCTTTCCGTGCAGCGGCGAGTCAGGTGTTGGGAGTACCTGCTGACTGGATTTTGGTGGGCAATGGTAGCGATGATCTCTTAACCATGATTATCCGTGCCTGTTCGGAGCCAGGGCAACGCGTTGTCTATCCCATGCCGACTTATGTCCTATACCGCACTCTGACGCAGATCCAGGGAGCCGAATTTGTGGAAGTTCCCTATCAGGAGAACTACACTCTACCCGTTGAACCGTTAATTGAAACTCAAGGTGCCGTAACCTTTGTTGCCTCTCCCAATAGCCCATCGGGTACGGTGGCATCCGTGGAGGAGTTGGAGAAACTGGCGACACATTTATCGGGTGTGCTGGTGATTGATGAGGCGTATGTAGATTTTGCGGAAACAGACGCCCTAGAAGTCGTGAAGAAGTACGACAACGTGATTATCTTGAGAACACTCTCGAAGGGGTATTCATTAGCTGGATTGAGATTGGGATTTGGTGTGGCTAACCCGGCACTGCTGGAGGGATTGATTAAAGTCAAAGATAGTTATAACGTGGATGCGGTGGCTGGTGCAGTGGGTGCAGCGGCGATCGCAGATCAAGACCACAAAAATACCAATGCAAATATGATTAAGGTTTCGCGTGCCCAGATGGCAGATGAACTCCAGAAATTGGGGTTTCATGTCTTGCCATCACAAGCGAATTTTCTGCTAGCGCAGTCCCCTGGGGGTAATGCAGAGTGCCTTTACAAAAGTCTTAAGGAACAGGGGATATTAGTTCGATACTTCAATCAGCCCCAGCTAACGGATAAGTTACGGATTACGGTTGGGACACCCCAGCAGAATGAAGCTCTTATCAAGGTGCTGGGTGAAGTGCTGACATCGGAGATGTCCAAACCAGTCAGTCCTAGCCTGTCCTGACTTTCGGGCCTTTACCACTCAGAGAACAAACTCAGCAATGGGAGTTGTATAAAGATGCGAGAGCCTAAGCTTAAGTTGATAAACTTTCAACTTAAGCAAAAACTGTCAAGTTAAGTTGAAAGAGTCAGGTTATTAGACAGCTATATAGGTAGCTCTTGAAAGAAAAGCGAATACATTAGCCTGCGTTGCGTACTCAATTAGGGTATTCTCTGTGCATAACATTACTGAGGAGTGATTAAGTTAAATTTTGCACTGGTAGAATTGTTTTAATGGCTATTGATAAAGCTTTTTAAGGATAGCTTATAAGAAGTCTCTAAAATAACTCAAAATCTTCATGTAAACTTTATTGCAATCTCCTACCTACGTAAGATATTTTTTATGGTGGGATGTGCAAATCTACTAAAGACAAAGATAAAACACTAGCCCAAATTAACTGTTATCTCATTCAAATCGTCAAACCCACTCAGAGTTGCTCTAGAATAGATAGCAGTATTTTTTTACCTCCACAGGTTACTCAAGGGTGTATCGAGTCCTGTGTGATTTCCAGCATTGAGTACGCTTATACTCAAGAGACAAGCCAAAACCTAAAAAAAGATACTAGAATGTATTCCCTTTGGCCTGTCCTCTTAGAATTTCAGGAAAGTGCAGTACCAGGGATTTGCGATCTACTAACTGAAGACTTCGGTTCTGCTAGCGAGTACTCCAAACTTTTCATCTGGGGCTAAAAAATCTACTGACGGCTGAATGTCTTAGAGATTATTTTTCAAGGTGAAGCATTCGTAGCCAAAAACCTGGAAAAGGTTGAGAAAGTAAGCTGTGCAAAGGCTGTGCTTCATCGAAGCTCTTTCCGAAATGCTCTGTTGAGCTGGCTAGAGTAACAAAAGAGATCGGTGCATTTCAAAGTTCCAAGGATACAGTTAAGCAAACCTATAAACTTCATTCCGCGCTTACCTCAGAGGATATATTTACAAAATTGGGATATCCCAGAAGAGATAAGACTCTAGTTCCCCCTACTCATCAAGTTTGCAAGTGGCAGTTTAAGCAGGCTCCTGTAATCTACTGTTCGTCTAATTTTGCTTGGCACGATGATGGAACAAGTCAGAACTGACCAGCAAGTCTTCCTACAGCCACTAACTCTTAAAGACCTAAAAATTTCGTAAAACTATTGTCTAGAGAGCCTTCTAAGATTATGTCGATTTTGCTGCTGAAATTGTTCCTCCGGCAGGAGTGCTAAAAATTTAATCACTGTCGCTTCTCAAAGTTGTCGGTCAAGCAAGGTTCTGGAGACTATAAACACCTTCAATGTTGCCCTTGCTGTCCTTTTCGCTGCATTGGCCATCTATTTCATTGCACTAGCCATTATTGACCATGAAAAAACTAAACGTTCTGATGCTCGGTCCTAGCTTAGAAGAGAAGGGTGGAATGGGATCAGTAGAAAGCCTTATTCTCGATAGTTCTCCAGCTGAGCTTCAGATTCAACACCTTACTACTTGGGATGGGGAACCAAGCAGACAATCAAGTAAACATCGGTTAAAAGTGTTTACATGGGCGCTGATAATCTTTTTGGGAAAATTGTTAAAAGGCCAAGTTGATATCCTTCATATCCATTTCTCTGAACGGGGGAGCACGTTGCGATTGTCTATCTTAACCCTCATAGGTATGGCATTTCGTAAGCCAGTCATTATGCACGCTCATGGCTGTGAGTTTCATACATTTCACGCCAGCCAACCTCAAGCTATTAAGCAAATCCTGAATTGGATGTTGCAAAAATGTACTTATCTGATCGCTTTGTCAGAGAGTTGGAAAGAGTTCTACATAAATAATTGTGATTTGACAGAAGAACAGGTCGTGGTGCTTCCTAATCCCGTGGAAATTCCTGAAAATGTTCCTGATCGTACTAACTCTCAGCAGAAGATTAATATTGTCTTTCTTGGACGGATTGGCAAACGGAAGGGAGTCTTTGATTTACTTGAAGCTTTTGCCAAGATTACACCCGAACAGAGAGAACAATCAGAATTAATTCTGGCAGGAATTGGGCAAGTGGAGCAAGCCAATCACTTAGCTGAAAAGCTATCTTTAAAGGAGCATGTTACTTTTGCTGGTTGGGTAGAGCCGGCCAAGCGTAGTGAGCTGTTAGCCAAAGCTGATGTATTCCTGCTGCCTTCCTATAATGAAGGTCTACCCATGGCCTTACTTGAGGCAATGAGTTGGGGATTACCCGTGATTACTACGCCAGTGGGAGGGATTCCTGAGGTAATTACTCACAATGAAACGGGCTTGTTAGTAAACCCAGGAGATGTGCAGCAGTTAGCAAAAGCGTTGCAATCTTTGATTGAAAATAAATCTTTAAGATTAGAGCTAGGAAGTGCTGCTAAGCAGCGAGTAGCTCCCCTTGATATAAGAATCTACAGTCGCTCTCTGTCTGAGCTATATTGCTCATCATTAAGAACTAATCAAAATAGGAATTTTGAACCGACGTTGACGGGTGTAGTTACAAACAGTCGGTGCCAATAGGATAGAGGCATAAAGGCGCGGGGGTTCTGGAGAAGTCGTCTCCGCGTCTACCTAAACCAACTACTGATGACCGAACTTTTGGCTGACTTACAGTACTAAACCGCTACTCCTTTTGAGGTTTCATGGAATACAAAGAGTATCCAGAAGACATTGACTTACAAAAATACTGGCTGATTCTTAAACGGCATTGGCTACAAGGTGCGGTTGTATGGGGCACGATTGTCGCGGTAGCTACCTCTATAGCCTTGTCACAAAAACCTACTTATGAAGCAGCGGGCAAGCTTCGGTTTAAAAAACAAAATACCACTTCTGCTTTAGTCACACAAACCGGAGAAAAAATTGGCCAGCTCGATGCTTTAAATAGCAAAGATACTCCTCTCGACACGGAGGCTGAGGTACTTAAATCTTCACCAATTGTAAATCAAACTATCGCAGATTTGAAGCTAAAAAATGCCAAAGGAGAACCACTAACTTATGACAGTTTTCTCAAAAAGCTTAAGGTAGGAACGGTGCGAGGCACAGATGTATTGGGCATTACCTACGAAAGCACTGATCGCGAAGAGGCGGTCAATGTCGTGAATAAGCTCATAGAGATCTACATAAAAACCAACATTCTGTCTAACCGATCTGAGGCTGCTGCTGCTGGCAGATTTATCAATGACCAGTTACCAAAAGTTGAAGCAACTGTTCATCAAGCTGACGCAGAATTACGTATCTTTAAGCAACGAAATAATATCGCCAACCTTGAGGAGGAAACTAAAGCGGCTGTAGCAGCTATTGATACTTTAGATAAGCAAATTGCAACCAATCAAGCTGAGATTGAAAAATTCACAGGGCGAGCTACAGAGCTACAGAAAAAAATGGGAATGACTTCTGAGGAAGCCTTAGCCAGGAATTCCCTAAATCAATCTGTTGCAGTCCAACAGGTATTTGAGAAGCTAAAACAGGTAGAAGATCAGTTAGCTATTGAGCGCACCCGCTTTTGGGAAGAACATCCTACTATTATTAGCTTGAAAAGTAAGCAAGCGGCTCTTAAGAGTATTTTAGAAGAACGGACAAAGCAAGTTATTGGTGACCAGACACAAATTTCATATCAGAGTCTTCAGAAAGGCGATAAGCAGCAAGGAGGAAAGCTTCAGGAAACATTAACTGAATCCTTAGTCAGTTCGGAAGCAGAACGCAAAGCTTTAATCAATCAGTTATCCTCTCTCATTCGTAGCAGATACGCTTACAAAGAACGCCTAAATTTATTGCCTCAACTTGAACAAACTCAGCGGGAGCTGCAACGAAAATTAGATATTGCTCAATCGAACTACGAGCTTCTTCTGAAAAATCGCGGACAAGTACAACTGGCTGAAAATCAAAATGTGGGTAATGCTCAAATCGTTAGCCCTGCTGTAGCTCCAAAATCTGCGGCTTCTAGCAGTAAAAAGGTAATTTTAATAGCAGGTATTGTAGTGGGTAGCCTACTTTATGTAGTTACTACATTTATTGTGGAACTGACTGACCCATCTATCAAAACGACTAAAGAGTTGCGAAATATATTTAGGTATACATTACTAGGTATGATTCCTGCTTCCAAGAAAAAAGTTAAGCTTGGTGGGCAAAAAACCGTACAGGCTGTACCGGAACGCCAGGTTAGAAATCTACCTACTTCAATCATTAGTGAAGCTTACAGAATGCTTCAGGCAAATCTAAAATTTTTGAGCCCAGACCGACAATTGAAAGTTATTGTCGTAACAAGTTCTGTTCCGAAAGAAGGTAAGTCTACAGTCTCGACCAATGTGGCTGTTGCACTCGCTCAACTGGGAAGTCGAGTTTTATTAATTGATGCTGATTTACATCATCCACAACAACATCATATTTGGGAGCTGACTAATGAAGTAGGACTGAGTGAAGTCATTGTTGGTCAGGCTGACTTAAAGAAAGCAGTGAAAGAAGTAATTCCTAACCTGGATGTCCTTCCTTCTGGAGTCATTCCACCTAACTCTTTGGCTCTGCTTGGATCTAAGCGAATGAACTCATTAATTGAGGATTTTTCCAAGACTTATGATTTGGTGATTGTCGATACGTCTCCTCTGTTGCTTGTAGCCGATGCTCTAACTTTATCCAAAATGAGTGATGGGATTTTGTTAGTGGCTCGACCAGGAGTTACTGACAGTGCCAGTGCCAAAGCGGCTAAAGAAGCCTTGGATCAATCTAGTCAAAATGTTCTAGGTTTAGTGATTAACGGTGTCATCGTTGAGAATGAACCTGATAGTTATTTCCATCATGCAAAGGCATATTCTGATGGAGATACTAAGCAGCAGTTAAGCTCTCTATTTAAATCTTAATTCTTTAGAAAAAAAATGATGGCTGGATTTTAGAAAAAAAATGGCAATTGAGCAAGAGATTTAAATTTAATTGTATGCAAAAAAAAATCAGTCTAACCATTCAAAATTTCAGCCCTAATTTACGTAAAATTCTCAGCAACGCTAGTTGGTTAATCGCTGAGCGAGTCTTACGTATGGCTGTAGGTTTTTTTATCCTTGCCTGGATGGCTCGTTATTTGGGAGTGGATGAGTTTGGGCTTTTAAACTACGCGATTTCTTTTGTCATAATTTTTGCCACTATTGCTCATTTGGGTTTAAACCATTTTGTGGTGCGTGACTCTGTGAGTGAACCCTCTAGGAAGGATGAAATCCTAGGGACTGCTTTTTTATTGCGGTTGATGAGTGGAATAGCAGCTTTCTTATTAGTAACTGGAATCATTTTTTTCCTACGCCCTGATGATCAATTGAGTCGCATTGTAGTAGTCATTGTTGCAGCAACTCTACTGTTTCAAGAATTTAACGTTATAGATGATTGGTTTCAATCCCAGGTTCAATCAAAATATGCAGTTTCAGCAAGGAACACTGCTTTCATCATCATGACGCTGGTTAGGGTTATCTTGATCCAAAGCAAAGCTCCCTTGATAGGCTTTGCTTTGGCATATTCGATAGAAAGTGCTTTAACTGTTATTGGTTTAGTGATTGCTTATCAAGTGAGTGGACAAAAAATTCAGGCTTGGCGTGGCAAGTGGTTGCGTGCCAAAAACCTGATGAAGGTAAGCTGGCCGCTAATATTTTCTAACTTAGCCATCATGGTTTATTTATACATTGACCAAATCATGTTAGGGCAATTAGCAGATAATAAGGCTGTTGGTGTGTATGCAGCAGCGGTGCGGTTATCCGAAACTTGGCCTTTTATGGCAACGGCAATTGTATCCTCAGCAGCTCCTTCTATCATTGCCGCAAAGCAGGTTAGCGAAACACTTTACTACGAAAAAATTCAAAAAGTTTGTAATTTTCTAGAATTGCTAGTCTATTCAATAGCTATCCCTATGACTTTTTTTTCAACCCCTCTAGTAGTCTTAATTTTTGGTCAAGAGTATGCTCCTGCCGGAGGAATATTGTCAATCCATATATGGTCATCACTATTTGTTTTTTTGGGTTATGTCAAAAACATTTGGATAGCGACAGAGGAGTTAACTGGATTTGCTGTAGCTGCTAGTACTCTTGGTGCTGCAATGAATATTGTACTTAATATATTGCTAATACCTAGATATCAGGGAATAGGTGCTGCGATCGCAACAGTTATTTCCTATGGATGTGCGGATTACGTGATGTGTTTTCTCTATCCACCAGCGCGTAAGTTTGCTTGGGTAATGACTAAAGCTATAGGATTAAATGGAATTACTATGATGATGAAAGGTAAAGCTTAAGGTAATTCAGTAAAGTTTACCAATTCATCAATTTTCAAGCAACTCTAAAGTTTATACCTGAGAAAATACAGTAAAACAGAGTAGCCATCTACCAAGAAGTTAACTGACAAACTCAAAAAGTTGAGGTAGCGAATTTTGCCTAATAACCCTTTAGTTAGCATTCTGATAAACAATTACAACTACGGTCGTTTTCTTCCTGAAGCCATTGATAGTGCTTTGAACCAGACTTACTCTAATGTTGAGGTTATTGTAGTTGATGACGGCTCCACTGATAATTCCCAAGAAATTATCAAAAGTTACGGAGAGCGAGTTATACCAATCCTAAAGCAAAACGGTGGTCAGGCTTCGGCTTTCAATGCAGGATTTGCAGCTAGTCGGGGAGAAATTATCTGTTTTTTAGACTCCGATGATATTTGGAAACCTGAAAAAGTGGCAGAAGTTGTTAAAGCTTTTGCCGAGCATTCAGACATTGGATGGTGTTTTCATTCTATAGAATTTATTAATTCAAGCCCTCAAAAAATATCTCAAATCCCCTATAAAGGAACATCTGGAAAATACGATTTAAGTACTTATATGAAGCGAGGAAAATTAAAAAATAAAATTCCTCAATTCAATTTTGCAACTTCGGGCATGTGCTTTAATCGTTCGCTATTAAATCAAATTCTTCCCATGCCAGAAGTTATTAGAATCACTAGCGATGATTACATTAAATACATTGCTTTCGGGGTGAGTCCAGGTTTTATAGCATTGAAAGACTTAGCTTTCCAGAGAATACATGATAACAATGCCTATACCTTCAGAAGTGATAAGCAAAAACTCAGAGCTAAAATACACGTCCTTACAGCGTACTGGATGAAGGTTAATTTTCCAATATTATCTAAATTTACAAATAATCTCTTTGCAACAGGAATTAACCTTTATTGGTGCAGTGGAGGTATTGACGCCGAAGACCAGAAGCTTGTCAAAAGCTATCTATCATCAGCAACCCCATTAGAAATCTTTGAGATTTATGGGAGGGCTTCCTACTACCGCCTAAAGCCATGAACCCACTGTTAAATTTTCTGGAAAAGAGATTTACAATTTTTGCCCTGCTCTTTTTATCAGGAGTTTTGCGCTGCCAAAGCTTATTCAGTGACCCAGATCCCAAAGCTGATGCTACTGGCGCATCTAATCCTTTAGATCCTGTGATGTCACTGTTCCAGCATGGAATTTATGTAGTTACATTACTCCTACTTCTTGCTCGATGGCAGGGTTCCATTCGTACGGCTTTAAGAGACCCACTCGTTTGGCTCTTAACGGGAACTGCCATGCTGTCATTCCTCTGGTCTGATTTCTCCTCTTGGTCACTAGCCAAGGGCATCACTACATTGCAAACAGTCTACTTTGGGCTGTACATGGCGTCACGTTTCACCTTGAAGCAGCAGCTACAGATGTTGGGATGGGCTTTGGGCATTATCGCTGTATTTTCTCTACTGTTTACCTTCGCGTTTCACGGTGCTGCTGTAGAAGCTGGGGCGAATGCAGGAGCTTGGCGGGGACCATTTGTGCAGAAAAATGTCCTAGCCCGCATTGTGGTGCTTGGAGCAATCGTTTTCTTACTGCTTGCTTTAGACAGTCGCAGACATCGTTACTGGTTATTGGGTGGCTTCGGTCTTTGTGTTCTTCTTATTCTCTTGACAGGCTCCAAAACGGCTTTACTGCTCTTTTTATTGATAGTACTTCTTCTGCCCCTCTACAAGGCTTTGCGGTGGAGAGACACAAAAGTAATTCCTCTAATCATTACCCTGATTTTGGTAGCAGGAAGTCTTGCGGTCTTGGTTACAGGTAACTGGGAAAACATACTGCTCGGTATGGGACGAGATCCAACCCTTAGCGGTCGTACCGATCTTTGGGAATTGGCAATTGAATTGATTTCAGAACGCCCTGCGCTAGGTTATGGATATCAGGGCTTCTGGCAAACAGGAGGAGGGGCTGAGATTATTTGGAAAGCAGAAGGGTATAAGCCACCTCATGCTCATAACGGTTTTGTCAATATAACGCTTGATT
The DNA here is from genome assembly GCA_039962225.1 of Microcoleus sp. AS-A8. Taxonomy (NCBI): domain Bacteria; kingdom Bacillati; phylum Cyanobacteriota; class Cyanophyceae; order Oscillatoriales; family Microcoleaceae; genus Microcoleus; species Microcoleus sp. AS-A8. Next base: position 29,266 of record JAMPKV010000013.1, on the reverse strand, counting down.
TAGGTCTGATAGGGCTGTTCCTTTTTCTCTTGACTATTGCTGTAACCTATTTTCGAGCAATCGCTTGGTTAAGAACTGGTAAAACGACTGTAGAACTATGGCCAATCTTTTACGTCACCTTCTTTTTTATGTACAACCACAGTGAGAACACAATAGTTGAGCATAACTCCCTCTTTTGGGCTTTATTGGTCGCGGTGGCTCTGTCTATGAAGCGTGTAAGGCGGATTCACCCCGAAGAAAGTGCCACCTATCCCGAATATAAAAGACTCGTTGAACCTATTTAAAAAGTTACATTATTAGCCCATGAATTTAACCTTAAGATCAATACCAAATCCCCCATCGATAATCTCAAGTCGAATGACTGATGTAGCAATTTTCTTGATGGATCTTGACGGCGGTGGAGCTGAGAGAGTTATGATTAATTTAGCTCGTGGTTTTAGCGGACAGGGGCTAAAAGTAGACCTAGTTTTAGTTAAGGTAGAAGGTCCCTATCTGTCCCAGCTTCCCCCAAACGTGCGAGTTGTAAAGTTGGACAGTTCCCGACTGATTTTCAGCCTTCCTGCTCTAGCACGCTATCTCAAACAAGAGCAACCTCCAGTCCTAATTTCTGCTCTAGAAGACACAAATATGGTGGCTCTTTGGGCAAAGAAATTGGCAGGTATCTCTACTCAAGTGGTTGTGACTGTACACAATCATCTTTCCCGTGAAGCCAAAAATGCTACTACGCTCAAGCGGCGATTCACACCCCAATTTGTTAAGTGGTTTTACCCTTGGGCCGATACGATTGTGGCTGTGTCGCAGGGTGTAGCTGAGAACCTGGTAGATATGGGTTTGCCCTCAGTAAAGATCAAAGCCATCTACAATCCCATCGTCACCCCAGAGTTAAGTGAAAAACTTCAGGAATCTATTGCTCACCCGTGGTTTTCACCGAGTCAACCTCCCGTGATTTTAGGAGTGGGACGCCTGGAAAAACAAAAGGATTTTCCGACTCTAATCCATGCCTTTGCCAGAGTAAGGCAACAGCACCAAGCCCGATTGATGATTTTGGGTGAAGGAGGTGAACGTTCTCATCTGGAATCTCTGGTGCAGGAACTGGGTTTGACGGAGGATGTGGTTTTCGGCGGCTTTGTTGCTAACCCCTATGCCTACATGGCGCGAGCTACTGTACTTGTTCTCTCCTCGGCTTGGGAGGGTTTTGGCAATGTCCTGGTGGAAGCTATGGCGGCAGGAACTCCAGTTGTTTCTACTGATTGTGAAAGTGGACCGGCTGAAATTTTGGCAAACGGGCAGTACGGGAAATTAGTCGCTGTGGGAGATAGCGAGGGGATGGCAAAAGCGATCGCCCAAACCTTAGAGGAAGCTCCAGACTCCAAGTTGCTACAAGAAAGAGCAGATGAATTTTCATTAGACAAAGCTCTTACACAATATCAGCAGTTATTGCCTATTAAGTAATACAGGCTATTAGAGTAATTCTGACTTCAACTTGGCTGAATTCAGAATTTAAACCAATTAAAGATGGGATTAGAGAAGATGCATAAAGCCTCAAATAGATTTTTTGAACTTGATGTTTTTCGAGGAATTGCTGCTTTTGCGGTTGTTCTCTATCACTACACAACTTGGTATGACGTTAACTATAAACACTCGTCGGAACTTCATTTTTATTTTCCATTAGGACACCAGGGAGTCGAACTCTTTTTTCTGATCAGCGGTTTTGTTATGTTATTAACGCTGGAAAGAACAAAAACAAGCCTTGATTTTATGGTTGGCCGCTTTTCTCGACTTTATCCACCTTATTGGGCGGCTATAATTTTAACATTTACAGTTGTTAAAATTACTCAATTACCTATCAAGCCATCTGTTAGTTTTGGAGAAGCATTATTTAACTTAACAATGCTTCAGGGATTCTTTAAAATCCCCCATGTAGATGGAGTTTACTGGACACTTACAGTTGAACTTTGTTTTTATATTACTATGTTTGTTGTCTATAGGGCTAAGCTTCTTAAATATATTGAGGTGATTGCAACCGGTTGGTTTGTCATTGCTCTGTGCTATTCTCTGACAAGCTATGCGTTTCACTGGGGATGGTTTTCAGGAATGAATCCCGAAGTTCATTATGCAAGCATCTCGCAGGTATCGGTTGATTATCCATTAATGACAACAGGGTTTGGAAACCATTATTCAGGCTTGATTAAAATATTTGGGAATTTATTGGTAACTATTTTGGTTCTTAAATTCGCCCATCTTTTTATAGCTGGCATGATGTTATATAGAGAAAAGCAGCAAGGTTTTTCCGCATATAGATGGCTTCTTATTGGGGCTTGTGTTTTAAAACAGAGAGTTGCTTATTCCTGGGAAAATTCATGGCAGACAACCCTGATTGTAGCTGGCTGTATTTTACTCTTTTATTTAGCTTTACAAGGTTATCTCCGCTTTATTAATCTCAAACCTCTGATTTTTATGGGAACAATTTCTTATAGTCTTTATCTTACTCATCAGAATATTGGCTACGCGCTTATTAGAATGCTATACCAGTACAACTTTAATCCCTATATTAGTATTTTTCTTGCTATTTGTATATCAATCCTTTTGGCTACTACAATGACGTTTTTTGTTGAGCAACCAGCCATGAACTTTATCAGAGGGCAGTATAAGAAAAGGGCATTAGTTGAAAAATCAACTTCATAAAATGTCCCTACTCAAAAATCATCTTTTATTCATTTAATTTGACAGAAAGACAACTAAGTTATACACGAGGTTATACAAGATGTTAGAAGAATTGAGGGCTGACATAAAGCGATATGTATTTTCAGGTACAAATCTCTGGTTCATTACCTTCCTAACGAAGCAAGGATTATGGATTATGACTCAATACAGATTTAGCCGCTGGGTTCACTATCAGGTTCATTTTCCTGTGATTAGACAGATTTTAAAAATATTTTGTGCTATCTGGCAAAAACTAATTGAAATTCTCACGGGTTGTGAATTTCCCAATAGAGCTGAAATTGGAAAAGGACTTTTCATGCCTCATGCTGTTGGAATTACTATTCATATTGATGCAAAGCTCGGTGAAAACTGTAACTTAAGCCAACATGTTACTATCGGGGTGGGCGGACGAGGAGAAAACAGAGGAACTCCTCAGCTTGGAAATCGAGTTTATGTAGGTCCAGGAGCTTGCATATTTGGAGCTATTACCATCGGTAATAATGTGGCTATTGGTGCAAATGCTGTTGTTACGAAAGATTTACCAGATAATGCCGTAGCAGTAGGTGTTCCAGCTAAGATCATTAGCTATAAAGGCTCTCAAGATTTTATTGATGATCCGGGGAAAATTCCTTCACATGAAGCTCTTATTAGCTAAGGTAACTATTGTATTTACAAGAGAATTTTTTGGAAAACTTCTGATTGAATATTTGAGGGATTTAAAAGATGGAGCTTCAATGCAATAATTTACATGCATTTTTCTATCTTCAGGTTAGCCACCAGCACCTACCTAATATTTCTTGTAACGAGAGAAAAAATGAAGCTCAGCCTTGGCATCGTTGCCTACAATGAATCAGCCTTAATTAGCAAAATGCTACATTCTCTATTCCAGCAGAGTCTATTCCACGAACCTGACTCTAACACCGTGATTGAGATTGTGGTGGTACCCAATGGCTGCACCGATGACACGGCACTTGTTGCTGAAAACACACTAAAGGAATTGGTCAAACCTTCTCTTCATAGCAATGTCCAATGGCGGGTGTGTGAGATTGAACAACAAGGAAAGTCTAATGCTTGGAACGTATATGTCCATCAGTTATCCAACCCCATAGCTGACTACCTTTTTCTGATGGACTCTGACATTCAACTGCTTGATACCCAAACTCTTCGCTCCATGCTTCATATATTGGAAACTATGCCTGAAGCTAGGGTCGCTGTGGATAAACCCATCAAAGACGTGACCATTAAAGAAAATAAGAACCTTATGGAACGGCTTTCTGCTTCTGTGTCCGGATTGTCGGGGGGTAAGGCAGTTGAGGGGGGTGCAGGTTGGATTTGTGGTCAGCTTTACTGTGCTAAAGCCGAAGTGTTACGCAGAATCTGGTTACCCACTAAGTTACCCACTCAAGACGCTTTTCTGTACACCATGATTGTTACAGATGGATTAAAGTCACCCAAAGAGCCTAATCGAGTAATTCTTGCCAAATCGGCATCACACGTTTTTGAAGCTTACACCAGCATCAGTCGCCTACTGCGTCACGAGAAGTGGCTGATCCGTGGCAGCACGCTCAACGAGTTGATCTATAGCGACCTTCTAGCCAACGCTAATCAACAGCAAGATGCTGGTTTATTGATTAAGCAAAGAAATGAACAAGACCCCTTATGGCTGAATAAACTCATCCAAGCGGCAGTCAAGGAAAAGGGCTGGTGGTTAATTCCCCACTTTGTATTAATTCGCCGTTTCCAAAGTCTTCTGCATAAAGCTCCACAGCAGGCAATTGCACTACTTCCACTAGCCACAATTTCATTTATAGCAGACCTTGTACTATCCTTCCAGGCTAATCTTGAATTACACCAGGGAGCAGGAATTGGTTATTGGGGTAAACAAGCTAAGTAGGTTAATGTCATTTTCATAAGAGTGATAGCACAACCGAAAAAGATGAATTTCAACAAATTGGTGCATCTCATTCTTGCAGGAATACATTAATTTAATCCCTGTAGCTGGGGTTATCTGATTGACTTTTCAGGCATTTCTAAAAAACGAGGTCACTACCAATTTTTTTTAATGAAAAATGCTGATTTTTGTCTCATTACTCCTAGCTATGCTCTAGATTTTGAACGATGTCAACTCTTGTGCCGGAGCATAGAAAAATTTATCTCACCTCCAGTCAAACATTACGTAATTGTAGATCAAATTGATTTACCCCTATTTCGCCAACTAGAATCACCTAATCGGCAAATTATTACCAAACAATCAATCCTTCCCTGGTGGATTAAAAGTATACATTCCTTCCCTCAGGTTTGGTTGAGCCTAAAAACCCCTCCCTTACGAGGCTGGATTATTCAGCAAATTATCAAAATTGCCGCAGCTCAACAGATTGATGCAGACGTTTCCGTCTTGATTGATTCGGATGTAGTATTTATACGTGACTTTGACCTTCATAAGTTCGTCCGCAACGATCAGGTTCGACTGTTCCGTAATCCGAAGGGAAACGATATTCAACGAAAAATGCATTTTAAATGGCATCAATCAGCTAGTCGTTTACTCGGTCTACCCGATGTAGATATGACCATTCCTGATTATGTCGGTCATATTATCACTTGGAGGCGCGAACACGTTTTGCAATTATGCCAACATATCGAGCAGCGTTCAGGACGATCATGGATTGAAACATTGGGCAATTCCTGGCATCTTGGTGAATGCGTTTTATACGGTATCTTTATTGATCGCATTTTGCAAGAACACTCAGGACATTACTACGAAGAACACAATATTTGTCATAACTACTGGTTTCCCCAGCCTCTTTCTGATGAACAGTTAAAAACCTTTCTGGACGAAATTCGTCCCGAACATATCGCTGTTAGCATATCGGCTAAATCGGATATGCCATTAGAAAGATACAAGCCTATTTTGGAAGAGATGGAAAATACTTTTTCGCACAGTTAACCTGAGCATTCCAAGACTTACGGAAACTAGGCATAAAATTTAGAATTTTATCTTAATCGAAGCCGTAAGTTTATTACAAAAATGAGACGTATTCAATATCTAACTAAAGCTAATTTGGCTTACCTGGCAATAGCAATTATCACCTTTTGTATTGCTATTTACGCCAAAAGCCTATTCACTGTAACGGCTGAAACAACAATATCTGCTCTACCGACTGACAAAACTAGATTCACTGCATCAAATGGCGAATTATACGAATGGAGCGATGTCAAGATGGGGGCAGGTGGCTTTGTAACTGGTATCGTCATCCATCCTAAAGCTGAGGACATTGTTTATACTCGCACTGACGTAGGCGGATTGTTTCGCTGGAACCCAGCTAACCAAACGTGGAAGCAGTTGCTACGAGCAGATAATGTACCTCATGAGACGCCAATCAACATTGAAAGTGTAGCGATCGCACCCAGTGACCCCAACATCCTCTACACCGCTACAGGAGCCTACACCAAAATTGATGAAAAAGGTGTAACCCCTGGAACCTTACTCAAATCCACAGATCGCGGCAATACCTGGCAAACCCTCAACCTCAAACTCCCAATGGGTGGTAATGAACCTTGGCGTTGGGCAGGAGAACGGCTTGCTGTAGACCCCAACAATAGTAATGTCGTGTATTTTGGCTCTCGCTTGGATGGGTTATGGAGAAGCTTTGACGGCGGAAAAGAGTGGTCGCAATTTAAGCCATCAATCGTTCCCGTGGGAGAATCTCACCCAGAAGTCCCCCAGCGTGCAGGAGTGACATACGTCGTCTTTGACTCATCATCAGGCACTATTGATGGCAACACAAAAATTATTTACGCTGGCGTATCTGGAAAAGGGATTTACCGCACCACCGACGCAGGTACTACCTGGCAACTGTTGAGCGGTGGCCCTGCTACTGAACTGGTTCCCCAACAGGGTGTAGTGACAAGTAAAGGGGAACTGTTCGCGACATTCTACAAACAAGAAAAAGACCCTCAAGGTGCTGTCTGGAAATTCAATTCAGCAGGTTGGCATAATATTACTCCAAAAAACGGCAAGAATTACTCCGCCGTAGCCGTTGACCCAAACAAACCGGACACCATCTTTGTCGTTACTTATCCCATGAGTCCCGCTGGGATCTATCGTTCCGATAATGGGGGCGCAAACTGGATAAAGTTAAACAATATCGTAGACAAGCTTTCGTGGTGGCCCGACTGGAGTTTTTGGAGTTTGACCGGGGGTATTGCCGTGTCTCCCTTCCATCCAGGGCAAGTCTGGCTTACCAACGGCATTGGTGTCTGGAAGACAGAAGACGGCTACGGTAATGAGGTTAAATGGTCACCAACTGTTAATGGTATAGAGGAAACCGTTACTTTTGATGCCATCAGCACCCCCAATGGGGCAAGCTTGATTAGTGCGATCGCAGATTTTGACGGGTTCAGACATGACTCCTTAGATGCCTTCCCTCGCCATAGCCATGGGAATGGAGTTTTCGTTACAACAACAAGTCTCGCCTATAGTAGTGGAAATCCTAACTTTGTAGTTTCAGTGGGAGCCAGTCATCATGACCCTAAAGTCATGAGAGCGGGATTTTCCAGAGACAATGCTAGAACTTGGCAAATCTTTCCTTCCATTGAAAAGAAAACCCATCCTAACGACCTAGTATTTGGCAATGTTGCAGTCTCCGCCACAAACACTCAAAATATCGTCTGGCAACCCAGCAATAGTACGCCACCCTATTTCACAAAAGATGGTGGAACCACCTGGAAACGAATTACCTTTTTTGAACAGAAGGAAATTGGTAGGGGAGCACATCCAGATTTATGGAATCGACAGCAGGCTTTAGCCGCTGATACTGTTAAAGGTGGCACATTTTACATTTACCACCATGAAAAAGGGCTGTTGCTCCGAACCGACGACGGAGGCGAAACCTGGCAAATCGTCAACAAAGCACTCCCCGCAGGAGTGTGGGATGGAGCTAATCTTAAAACAGCTCCGGCTATGGCGGGCGAGGTCTGGCTAAGTCTAAAAGAGAAAGGGTTATACCGCTCCAGCAACTTTGGAAAAGACTTTGTCAAAATGGCAATGGTTGACGAAGCTCAAGCCTTTGGATTTGGCAAAACAGCATCAGGAGTGAGCCATCCAACTGTCTTTATTCAGGGTAAGGTCAAAGGTGAACTCGGAGTCTTCCGCTCGATTGATCTAGGTGCGAAGTGGGTTAAGATTGCTGACTATCCAAAAGGTTATTTTGGAAAACCCCGTGTCATAGTTGGAGACATGAATGTATTTGGACGGATTTTTCTCGGAACAGGTGGGAATGGATTTATTTATGGGCAATTGACCAGTGCAGCGCAGCAGAAATCAAGGTTCACTTTCGCTAGTTTTTGAGTAATCCATTCCCCAACTTTGCACGTTACAAATCAGGGATTGACTGTAGTACACGACGACTGTTAACGCTCTTGAGATGGAGCTTCTGCTTGAAAATCAACCAGCAGAAGATCGGTCCCCCAATCAAGTACCTCTTCCATAACCGTTTAGGCTCAGACACCAACCGATGTAACCATTCCAAACCAATCTCAGTTACCCACTTGGGAGCACGTTTTTTATTACCCGCCTCAAAATCAATCGTTGCTCCGATCGCCAAAAATATCTTAATATTGGGCAACTGCTCTTTATACTTATTTATCCACTTTTCTTGTTTGGGCGCACCTACCCCTATAGCTAAAACTGTTGCGCCGGATTTGTTAATTTCTTCAATAATTTCTTGGCATTCTTCTTCATTCTTTTCAAATCCGAAAGAGGGGGAATGCGCCCCAACCACAATTTCTCTACCTAATTTAGTATTCAAATTTTCTTGAGCCTGGCTCGCCACTCCTTCTTTGGCTCCTAAAAGGAAGACTTTAATCGTTTCATTCTCTTTGTGATAGTTACAAAAAGAAGGGAAAAAATCAGAGCCAGAAATTTTCTCTTTTATGGGTGTCCCCAAAAATCGAGAGACATAATAGAGAATTTTGCTATCACACAATTTATAGTCAGCCGTATCGTAAATACTCAAAAACTCTGAGTCGTTTTCTAGCAAAAGTAGGTGATCAACATTCGGGGTGAACACCACGCCCCGGTCTAACTGCTTTAGAACCTCTAACTCTGTGACATTATCAATGTCTACATTCAATATCCTGACTTTGTCCGTTGTGATCGGACCTGGCTTTTGAAGAGTATCTAATTGACTATCCATCATTGTGTAACCTGGCTCTTGCAAAGCATCTAATTAACCCTAACCAAATCTGTTATAGCTTACTTAGCCTCAGATTAAGCATCCCCATGTCGCTTCTGATGCCACTGCCAAGCATGTTTGAGGATAGTTTCTAACTCGGCATACTGGGGGTTCCAACCTAAGACTTGCTTAGCCTTTTCCCCACTACCCACAAGAATGGGTGGGTCTCCCGGACGACGGTCAGCCAGAGTCACAGCAATGGGGCGACTAGTAACAACACGGGCTGCTTCAATCACCTCCCGAATGGAGAATCCTTGTCCATTACCCAAATTAAACACCTCCGTACTCCCCCCATTGAGTAAGTACTCCAGACCCAAAATGTGTGCCTGTGCCAGGTCAGTGACATGGATGTAGTCCCGCAGGCAAGTCCCATCTGGGGTGTCGTAGTCAGTGCCATAAATCGAAATACTCTCCCGCTTGCCCATTGCCGTCAACAGCACCAGAGGAAGAATGTGAGTTTCGGGACTATGATCTTCTCCCAAACGTCCTTGGGGGTCAGCACCCGCCGCGTTAAAATACCGGAAGCGCACAGACCGTAGACCATAAGCACGGTCAAAATCATCGAGGATGTGCTCCACCATCAACTTACTCATGCCGTAGGGATTAATCGGCTGCTGAGGCTGGTCTTCCAAAACCGGAATTTGTTCGGGGACACCGTAAGTCGCACAGGTGGATGAAAACACAAAGTTCTTGATTCCGGCATCACACATCGCTTCCAGCAGCGTCAGAGTACCTGTCACATTATTGCGATAGTACTTGGCGGGCTGACCCACTGACTCACCCACATAGGCATAGGCGGCAAAATGCATCACAGCCGCAAATTCCCGTGTTTTAAAGATCTGGTCTAGCAGTGCCCGGTCTGCAATATCACCTTGGATCAGTTCTACCTTAAGTACCGTCTCTACGATGTCGCGATGACCATAAACCAAATTGTCTAAGATTACGACTTCATAGCCCGTCTCTCGCAGAGCCAGAACAGCATGGGAACCAATGTAACCTGCGCCGCCCGTTACCAAAATTGTAGGATTTGCCATTGCCGATAAGTTGAGTTTTTACAAAAAAAGGGGGTAATCAGTACTCGATTTCCCCTGTTTGTCGGTTAGTTTCCTCTGGTACCTTGGGTGTACCTGGTAGATCCCTTTAAGTTCCTGAACCTGGAACTGGCACAGTATGACGGGACGTAGATGTGGAGTTAAGTGCCCTTCCGAAAGCTTTACGCAGAAAGACTGAGGTTTCTTCTGCTGACCCGCTACACGCAGATGCTACTCTCAGGAGAGTAGCAAAAAATACTATCAGGTTTTTCCCAAAAAGGAAAGAACCTAACGAACGTTTTTCAGGCTATCCGCTTTGGAAGAAAATAGATCCGTGAAAATGCTCAACACTGTGCGATCGCGCACTCGAATATTGACGCTGACTGACATCCCCGTTTGCAATTTAAGAGGTTCTTTACGGTTCTTAATGAACAGTGACTGTTTCTTTAACTTGATTTTTGCTGGGAACCGATAAAAGCGATGAATTTCATCAGGGGGTAGAGCATCAGAACCAATCCCGACTAACTCCCCTTTAACATCCCCAAACTCACTAAAAGGAAACGAGTCGATCCTCACATCAACAGGCATTCCTACTTTGACAAACCCAATATCTTTATTGGTGATATCAACCTTCGCCACTAGGACATCATCAGGAACAATTTTCAGAATGGGTTCTGTTGAATTGGTGACAAAACCGGGAGCAGCAGGTTTCAAATCAAACACTGTCCCGCCAACAGGCGCACGTAGCTCTTGATAATTGAGAGTGACTTCCGCCTGCTTCAACTGGCTATCAATTTCCGCAATTTTTTTATCATTAGCGACAATGGTTTCCCTCAACTGACGTTTAAGGGAGTCCAGCCTGGAATCAATGTCGTTAATTTGCTTGGAATTCCCAGCCATTAGATCGGTTAACTCTTTTTTAGTCAGAGCTTTGGTATTTTCTAGCTGTTCTTTCGCCTGGGCAATATCTAATTCTAGGCGCAATTTTTCAGCCGTTAACTGTTGAACTTCAGCGTTTCTTGTTCCCACCTCACTTTGCTGCTTGGTGTACTGAATACGGGAAAACCCCCCCACACGCACAAGAGGCTCCAGATCATTAAGAATCTTTTGCTCAGTTGTCAACCTCTCTTGAGCATTAGCCAGTTGAGATTGGCTCTGAGCGAGCCGTTTTTGGAGTTGTTCAATTTCTGACTCAGCCGCCGCAACACGAGAATTGAGTTCTGCTGTGGCAAACCGCATTCGTTGTCGTTGCTCGGAGTTGAGGTTAGCGCCTTGAGGGTTATCATTAATTCGATTTTGATAAAACTGATTCTCAGCCACTAAAGCATCTCGACTTTTAATCAGAGAAGGAAGTTCTGAGGACAGTTCCACTTGGGTTTCTGGCGGTGGATTAAGCGGAAAAGTCGGATTGCGGAGGGCTGAGCGATAAAATTGGTTTTCTTGAACTAACTTAGTACGGATTTGATTGAGGGAAGCGAGTTTAGCTTTATCAGCGGTTGGATCAAGTCTGAGCAACACATCCCCTTTTTTCACCGACTGCCCATCCTGCACATAGAGTTCTTTAACCACCCCGGCAACAGGAGCTTGGATATCCTGAACCTTGTCTTGTGGCTCCAGTTTACCTTGAGCGGGAACAGCTTCCTCGATTTTGGCAAAACTAGCCCAGATCACTCCAAAGGTCGTTACACCCATAATCGCCCACAGAATGCCCCGTGACCAATGGTGAGGTTGTCGTAGAATGACAGGTTGATCAAATTCGGCCTGTCCCTTGGAGTGATTGCCGTTACTTTTGCCGTTACCATTCCCATTCCCATTGGAGGTTCCACCATTACCATTAGCGGGGGTGAGTGCTACTGGAATGGATTGGCTGGGAGGGGAAGGAGGCTTGAGTGCAATTTTGTTGTTTTGGTCTAGTTTAGACCCGTTATGTGTGTTCATTGCTCTTATTAATTCCTGCTAGTTCACTGGTTCAGTAAGGAGAAGTTATAGTTGCGCTTCTTGTTGGAGGTAGAGGCAATAGTAGCGACCTTTTTGAGCCATTAATTGCTCATGAGTGCCTTGTTCCACTACAGCCCCTTGATCCATCATCAAAATCAGGTCAGCGTTGCGAATCGTTGTCAGGCGATGGGTGATGAAAAAGACTGTGCGTCCTTTATAGACTTGGGCTAAATTCAAACACACCTGCCGTTCCGTGTTGTAATCCAAAGCACTGGTTGCTTCATCTAGAATCAGCAGTTGGGGGCTTTGTAAAATCGTCCGGGCGATCGCAATTCGCTGCCGTTGTCCCCCCGATAAAGCCGAACCCCGCTCCCCAACTCGTGTGTTGTAGCCACTCGGTAACTCCATAATAAAGTCGTGGGCGACCGCCACCCTTGCCGCTTCGATAATCTCTTCAGAGCTCGCATCGGGATTGGTTAAGGCAATATTTTCTTGTACAGTGCCATCAAACAGCAGGGTTTCCTGAGGAACAATACCAATTTGACGCCGTAGAGAATACAGTTCTACCTTATTGATATCGTAACCATCCACAATAATCCGCCCTGAGAGGGGATCGTACAGTCGAGGCAATAGCTTGGTTAAAGTACTTTTACCCGAACCACTTTGACCGACAATCCCAACAAACGTACCCGCAGGAATTTCTATATTGATATTGTTCAACTGCAAAGGGCCAGTTGTGCCAAAGCGAAACGAGAGGTTCTCATACTTCACCGTTCCCTGTACTGGCGGGAGGGCTATATTATAGCGATCGGTTTCGTCCGCTTCTTGGGGAGAATCGACGATATCACTGAGGCGTTCCAAAGATAGTGCGGTTTGCTGGAAGTTTTGCCAAATTTGGGCTAACCGCAACAAGGGACCAGTCACGTACCCTGAAATAATGCGAAAGGCAATCAACTGACCCAAACTTAATTGCCCATCCAACACCAAATAGGCTCCCACCCAAAGCACCAGCAAAGCAGAGAGTTTGTTCAAGAAATTGCTAGCTGAACTCGCGGCGGTTGAAGTCAGAACATTCTTAAATCCATCACTCACATAACGACCATAGCGTTCCTGCCATTTCCAACGAGCGCGCAACTCAATATTTTGGGCTTTCACGGTAGAAATTCCGGATAAAACTTCCACCAAATAGGATTGAGTTTCTGCCTGACGTTCCGCCTTGGTGCGTAGCTGTCGCCGCATAATTGGGGAAAAGACAACGGTAAGCGCCACAAACAAGGGAATCACCGCCAATGTCACCAACGTCAACAGCCAACTGTAGATGAACATAACGACGATGTAGACAACGGAAAAAACCGCATCTAGCACCACAGTCAGCGCTGTGCCTGTCAGAAACTGACGAATATTTTCCAGCTCACCAATCCGGGTGGCTAATTCCCCAACCGGTCGTCGTTCAAAATAGCGCAAAGGCAGGCGCAACAAGTGGTCAATAATTTCCGAACCCAGCGCCATGTCAATCCGGTTCGTTGTATCCACAAATAAGTAGGTACGCAGACTGGTTAACAGGGCTTCAAAAACCGCCAGCACAAACAGCAAGAACCCTAGGACGTGCAGGGTATCGATACTGTTTTGCACAATCACCTTGTCGATGATCAACTGGATCATCAAGGGATTAGCCAGACCAAACAGTTGCACGAAGAAGGAAGCAATGAGAACTTCCGTCAAAACTCGGCGATAGCGAATGATCGACGGGATAAACCAGTTCAGCCCAAACCGCTCTTGAGGCGTTGATTTGGTCGCTTTGAGTAGGAGCGCTTGCCCTTCATCACCCCAGTCTTCAATGAAACGTGAGGGTTTAATGCGCTTAATTCCACTTTCGGGCACTGCGAGCACGAGTTCCCGCTCGCTGCTTTCGTAGAGGATGGCAAAGTTGTCTTGCCAACTAAGCAATGCTGGGGTTGGCAGGCGGTTCACCGCTACTGCTGGGACGTTCACCAGTTGAACGCTCAGTCCCATTAATTCTGCGATCGCACCACAGTGCATCAGGGAAAGGTTGCCAGAACGCGATTCTTGGGTGGTAATCACCCGGCGGATAATATCCCGACGGAAGGGCATTCCAAAATATTGCGAGAGCATCTGGAAGCACGCTGAGGTTGCCTCAACGGAACCTCTGCCGCGAACAAAGGGATAGTTTCGCTTGCCTGCTTTTTCTTCCGACAGGTAGCTGCCTGAGGTCGTAACGATTTGAGCATCAGCATAAGGAATGTCGTCTAGAGTCGTGACGCTACTGCTCTCGCCTAGATTTGTTGATAATTCGGGTGTGGTTGGCGTACTAGGGGAGAGTAAGTCCGAGGGAATTCCCACTAGGCGAGTTGAACCGGAACCGTTGACGATGAGGCTTGTTACGGATTGCGAATTGAGGCATGAACCAACGGGTACATTTGCTGATGCTCCTCCACTGACGATCCATAGCCGACTGGTGTCGAGTTGGCTGGATAGCTGCTTACCCTGAGCCACATTCAGGATGAGGGCATTGGGCAACGTTTGAAGAGCCAGTTCTTTGAGATTTGCTTCTGTCTCGGCGCGTCGTGCCAGTTCTGTTCCTAAAAGCTCGAAAATTTCTACCAGAGCACAACGAGAGCGGAAGGCGGACGCCAGAACCGGTTCAGAGTCCAACCAGCGCAAAAAATCAGCGATGCTGAGGGTGAAACAAATGGATTCGGTGGAGGCGATCGCCGTTTCACAGGGGATGCCCCTGAGTACACTCACCCAGCCTATAACTTCTCCCGGCTGCAATAATTTCAACGTTATGGGTGCACTATCGCGAGGGTCGTATCCCAGGAGACGGGCTTGCCCCTGAAACAGAATGGAAATGTGGGGGGGCATTTTCTCCCGGATCACAAGGGGTTGACCCATGCGATAGCGCAGCAACTGCCCCTGACTTGACAGTTTGGCTCGTGCTGAGGGGGATAACTGATCAAACGGATAGATACCAGCTAGAAATTCTTGTAGTGAGGTCGTATAGGTCATTTCAATTCACTTGAAATTAGTCCTGATGCAGGGAGGTTGAGTGCAGCAATCGATGTTCCGGGGTCTTTGAGTTGGGAGATCGGTATCTCTTGTCCAGGGCGATTTAAACTAACTAGCTATCTTATATATCTCCCTGGGTATGACAACTTATGCAAGAGGATTTTTGCTCCGAACAGGAGTCAATCCTTATCTGTTAACTTAGACTATTTAAAATCAAGATTTATTGGCGTAATTTTTCTTAATCTCAGGACAAAATTTTTGGGCTGTAAGCTTGATTGATCGCCCCAGTTTTCACGGAGATTAAACCATTGAGGACTCATTCAAAACGGCTAACTGCTGGTTCAGTTGTTCAGTCAGCCATGTTGAAAAACACTCATTCAGCAACCGCTGACGCATGGGAGCATCGAGCTGAGCTGGAATAAACTTTTCTAAGCGTACAATCACTAACCATTCTCCCAGCCGTGTGGGTGGGGCAAGTTGACCGGGTTTACTTAAACGCAGGATTTGGGCGATCGCAGGATGTGGCGTACTGAGCTCAACAGGGCCTATCAATCCGCCGGTTTCTGCCTCAGGCCCTTGGGAATACTCTCGTGCTAAGTCAGCAAAAGACTGTTCTCCTTCTTGGACTCGGAAAAAGAGTTCTTGGATAATCCCTTGATCTTGAGAGCGAATCAGAGAATATATCACCCGATCCAATTGACCCTTGCGGCTGAGGAAATAGGATTCTAGTTTGTTCCCCCAAGTGGTTTGTTTGAACTTTTCAATCTTTACCCCCCGAATTGCTAAGGTTTCGAGTTGTTCGGGCGTCATTTTACGCTGCTGCATCCATGCTTGATGAGCTTCTTCACTCGTAATTTGATTTTGCTCAAAGAACTGCTTACGGGCTTGGGCGGCCTCTTCAGGTGTGCAGTCGATCTCCCTAATCGCCTGATCAATGATCAGTTCGCGCAGTAATGGGGCGAGCAGTTGATATCCTGCCAACAGGGGAAGAATTTCTTCTGCTGTAATCGTGCGATCGCCAATTCGCAAAATGGCATCCATACTATAAATATTGTTATATGTCAAGTATTGCCAATCCACGCTAGCAAATACAACCCATATTATGAGGAAAGTGCCACTATCTTTCGTAAGATTGTTAAAAAATTTTTCAAATAAGGAGCGGCGTGAGTCAAATGTCAACGCACGCAGGAAACAGATCGCACCTTACCCCTGGAGCTAATTCCAGACAAGAACATGGGACGAAGGGAAGGCGAAGGCTTTAAAGAACCACGACTCCGAAAAATCAGAAATATTTCCAAGCTTGAATCGTGGGGGTGAGCCCTACTCCTCCTACCCATCTCCTGGCTCAGTGGATCACAGATGTCGGTCGTCCCAAAGGCCCACGAGTAACACCAAGCTGATTTTGTAGCTTGAGTTGTCGCCAGAGTTGGGAACCTGTAATCTCCCCTTGCAGCAGTTGGCGGTAGCGCTGAATCGTTTGAGTTACTTGCTGTGGTGTTTCATTCAGGAATTCAAGC
This sequence comes from Microcoleus sp. AS-A8, assembly GCA_039962225.1. Classification (NCBI taxonomy): domain Bacteria; kingdom Bacillati; phylum Cyanobacteriota; class Cyanophyceae; order Oscillatoriales; family Microcoleaceae; genus Microcoleus; species Microcoleus sp. AS-A8. Next base: position 12,817 of record JAMPKV010000013.1, on the reverse strand, counting down.
CGGAAGTCGCGAACACCCAGTTCTATCAGATGTTGCACATATTCTGCCCCAGTTTGGGCGGTACCGTTAAACACGGTATTGCGACAGCCTGCATCCGCTTGCAGGATATGTTCCGTACCCACCCGATCCCGCAATTTCACCTCATGCTTCTCGCAAGGGCGTCCACAGTTGGTGTAGTCTGTCCCCGTCGAGAGGAAGGCGCAGAACACACAATGCTCCATGTGGAACATCGGCATATGTTGATGGATAGTCACCTCGAACCAGTGAGCAGGGCAAAGGGTGAGTAAGTCTTCGAGTTGGTTGATGTTCAAATCGTAAGATGCCGTGAGCCGTTCCAGTCCAAATTGTTGCTTAAAATAATCGGCTGTTAAGGGATTGGCAACGTTGAGAGAGAAATCCCCAATACAACGGTCTGCGGCGAAGAACTGAAGATGGTCATAGTTTCGCACTAAATAGCCATCCGCTTCACAAGAGCGGACTTGTTGCAAAATATAGTTCTCTCCAGGTTTCGTAATGCGAGGGGGTGCAACCCAGATGGTTTGATCCGGGACACTCTGCCCGTCACGCACTAACTGTACGGCTTTTCGGTAGGCACGAGGGTCTTCAAATTCGCAGTAGAGGGTTTCAATGCCTGCTTGGAGTGCGGCTTGCAATTGCTTCAGGTTCCGCACCAACACGATGAGAGAAGGGGAAAGGGAATTTTGAGTACAGGGGGAGGGAAGTAAGTCTTGAAGGGAAGCGCTTGAGTTGAGTTGCCAGCGCTTGGGTTGCGCTCTCAACGCTTCCAACTGCGTCACCAGGTCGCGCCGCATTCGGTTCAACTCACTCACGGGCAGCATTGCTTCACATTTCAGGTGATTTGTCAAGTTACCCAAACATAAAGGAGTATTGCCGAGACGACCCAATTGTTCCTGCAAGCGTTCTGTGGTCAGGGGTTTGGTATGAGCCGTTTCGAGGGGCACAGAGGACTCTACTTGGACAACATGACCCAGTTCGTCACGAGCAATGGCAATTAGGGGCTGACCCACTTCACCATAAACTTCAACCTGAATAGGACGCTGAAATTGGGGATTCTCTCCAGCAAAACTCTGGCGCAGTTGCCGATCCAGTTCTGGGTCGCTGGTTTTCCACAGCTTATCCCCCACATGTACCTGGCGCAGGTTTAGGTCACGTCGTCCAAAGGTCAAAACAACCTCCTGACCGCGTTTTTCTACGGCATAGACTCGACCGCCTTCCTCCTTGGCTTCCGGGTGACCGCCGTCGAAAACCACTCCATCCCCAGGTTTGATAGGGCATGGCATTGCCATGCCCCTACATTGCACTGTGACTTGATCTTTATGGATGCGAGTCACTTCGCCCAGATAAACCCCGCGTTTTTTGCCAAAACGGGCATGAACCAATTCCTGATTATTAATCCCACGAAACCAGCCTGGATAGAGTCCCCGCGAAAAGGCCATTTCTAGGTTGTAGCGTTCTTGGTCGGTAACTTGATGCGGGTTGGATAGATCCCCCCAACCTGCCTTAACAAGGGGGGCTTTCCTGTTCCCCCCTTTTGCAGGGGGCGTCGGGGGGATCGAAGTTGTTGTATCATCTTTCACCAACTCCATCATCACCCGATCCAGCGCTTGGCGATACACACGGGTCACATTAGCGACGTATTCTGGAGTTTTGAGACGACCTTCGATTTTCAAACAACTTACCCCCGCCTTGACCAAATCTGGGAGTACCTCTAACCCTGCCAAATCTTGGGGACTCAGTAGGTATTTGCAATTCCCCAAATCGACCTCTTTCCCATCACTAATCAGCTCATAGGGCATCCGGCAAGCTTGGGCACATTCTCCTCGGTTGGCAGAACGTCCCCCTAGGGATTCACTGGTCAAACATTGACCGGAATAGGCCACGCACAAGGCACCGTGAACAAAAACTTCTAGGGGAAGTGAGATATTTTGTTGTGCAATCTGCGTCTTGATTTTGTTGATTTCTGGCAGAGAGCATTCTCGCGCTAGGACAACCAACTCACAACCCAGGGATTGGGCAAATTCCACCCCAGCCGCACTGGTGATGGTCATCTGCGTGGAGGCATGAATGGGAAAATCGGGTGAGAGATGACGAATTAGGCGGCAAATTCCCACATCCTGAACAATGACCGCATCCACACCCGCCGCAATAATGGTATGGAGATATTGCTCTGCTTCTGCGAGTTCCTGAGGAAAGACCAACGTATTCAGGGTGACATAACCTTTCACACCCCGACGGTGCAGGAATTCCATCAATCGCGGTAACTCTGCCTCCGTAATATTTTGCGCCCGCATCCGCGCATTAAACCGCTCCAAACCGAAGTAAATGGCATCTGCACCATTTTCGACAGCCGCTTTGGCACAATCCCAATGTCCTGCTGGGGCAAGGAGTTCTGGTCGCCCAAAGGTGGGTGAGGTGGGTTGGGGAAGGGGCGTGCGATTGACGTTCATCGAAGTTGCGACGGGTTAGAGGGCGCTAAGCAGAGGTTCATTCGTCATGATATCGTCGCCAACTCTCAATGGCTGGTAATATTCCTGATGAGGCATTGGTTGACTGGAGAGGATATCATCACCTATACCCTTAGCCAATCATTGCCATAGCAAGACATTACTCAAACATCGCACCCGCTATCAGTTGCCCAGGAGCCGCAAAAACGTAGTAGATGATGCCTGTGCCTAAGAGCAGGACGGCCAAACTGAATAGCTTTACCCAGCGATCAGACGGTTCATACGTATCTTCGTCAATATCACGCCGTACTCCAAAATAGTGTTGCGTGGAGAGCCACACGGTCAACAGTCCTACTACTGCAAAAGCTAACCCAAGTTTCCAACTCATTCCAGTTGATGGCATCAGAGGCGGTTGAAACATCCGAATCCGCACAATCACGATGCCAAATCCCATTAACGAGATTGCACTCCGCATCCAGGCTAAATACGTGCGCTCATTCGCAAGATGATCTCGAACGCGATCAGAACGACGTTTTGTGGCAGTTTGTTGGGAGGGTGAGGCACTCTTTGTAGGAGGATTGAACGTTAGCTGCATTGAAATAGCCTTAGATGCTTAGATGAACTGGAATTGGCTTAATTTCACTTTATGAGGCTTACCTCATAGAATCAAATAGTCTTTTTTGTTAAATGAATAACTAGAAGTGATTGAATCCTGTACTCAGCCATTGAAGCTAGACATTAGAGAATTCAAGTCGAGGCTGTTCACCAGTTGGAGTGCATCTTGGGGTAAATTTCTGATCTCACTCCACAACTGTCCGGGGGTGATGCCAAAAACGTACTGCAATCCCACCACCAGCGCCAAAATCGTCAAAATCAACCCTAAACCAGCTTTTAAGATTCTAACCAGCAGCGTAACCAGCAAGAGGGACACGGCGATCGCCGCAACTACTAACACAGTCTGCGAATCTACTGACCCAATTAAAGAATCCATAGTCCAAAATGCCTAATGAGTGAGTAACGATGAGGGAGTTAATCAAAGTGATTGAACGTGGCTGGCTCTACTAAAAATGTGGGCGAATGAGCTGACATTTGAGCCTCTGTTCGTCTTGAGAATCCCCAAGCAAACAGCACTCCAATCATTGTTATTGTCCGATTCAATAGCTTTCCATTCTTTGTACGGTGAGTTGACCCGAAGAGCTTGCAGGTCAATTCGTTAAATCATCGCGTCAACCCACCTGTACCCATCCGATTAATCGTCAACTTCCACGGCTGAGAACGTACTGGGAATGCGAGATTCAATAAATGCCTGCGATACGTTGGGAATTGTCAGCTTATTCTCCTGAGAAGACTTGAGTGCTGGAACATTAAACTCAATCGCAGAGGTATCAGAATTAAGGCGGGCGATTAAACGGGTACCATCCAGAATTGTAAATGTGGCAGGTGTTGACTCAATGCCTGCAACGTTGATGCCACTCGGTAGGTAAATTCCCTGGCAATCCCAGCCTTCAGGAGTTGTCTCACCGTCTGCCAGGAAGTAGAGACTGTTATCACCAGTCTTCGATTCCTCAGAGGCGGGACCCAAGATGGCGATAGTGTTCCCGGTTTCATTACTGCATTGTCCCCAGGTGACACCCGACTCGATCGCGGCTTTTTGCAAGGTCAACTCGTCAATTCGCTGTTGCACTTCTGGAGTGACATCCTGAGTTTCCTGGAGTGCTGATAAACCGTTCAGCGTTTTTGTCACCTGAATATAGTCAGGATTTTTGGATACCTTGGGTCGATCGGCTAGAGAGGGTTGGGCGATCGCTAGATTCACCACAAATACAAGTAAAACGAGCGCAATTTTGAACAGACTCTTCATATCTTTCTCCTGTGATAACCACAAATGGTTTTTGAATGGGCTTCTGTCTTTCCTCCAGAGTGCCGTTCCGGCTTGACAAGAATTCATTACAGAAACATTAGTTCATCCTATTAATCACGGCTTATCAGAGCAAATACTCTTTTTTGTCGAATGGATAAACTCAGTTTATTAAAGGGGGAACAGGGAACAGTTCTTTACTGGGATTGAAAGGAGCCGCAAATCCCAGCAATGCTGTTAGGGGTAGCAGGCTTTGAAAAGTCCAGAGCATAACGCTTGACCTAATCAATCACTTCAAGTTATTAATTCGACAATAAAAACTATTTGCTCTTATTGGTTAAGCCACGTACTGTGAAACTATAAGGAGTGCAGCACCAATAGAAGAGATGCAGGAGCGCACTCTGATAAAGGCATTAGACGAATTTGAAATTCCAAGAGGTAACCCATGAACTCAGCTCCATCTACTCAACCCGGTATCAACGAATCGCAACAAGCCCCTGTCGTTCTGAAACAGCCACAAGCTGGAAAAATTAAACCCCCTGAGAAGAAGCCCTTAACCTTTGGTCAAAAAGTGGCAGACAAAATGGCAACTAAAGTGGGTTCTTGGGCGTTTCTGATTGGACAATCAACGATTCTGACTGGATGGGTTGGCTTAAATCTGATGCCCGGAGTGCCTCACTGGGATGAGTCTCCCTTTATTCTGCTAAACTTGGTGTTCTCGTTTGCCTCTGCCTACACGGCTCCGGTTGTCTTGATGAGCCAGAATCGCCAGTCTGAAGAAGACCGGGAAAGCGCCAATCACAATTACCAAGTGACTTTACAAGCGGCTCAAAACCTCGAATTGCTGCACGAAAAGTTGGATGCTCAGTATGCCAAAAAACTAGATGAACTAACTGTGTTAATTAAGCAACAGCAAGCCACCAGCGAAGTTAAAGTTGTGTTGGTACCCACTCACTCCATGAATGAGTTTGAGCATCACTCCCACAAGATTGCAACGATGCCTGTTCTCAATACCCACTCTAAGAAACACGCTTCGTGAATTTTGTCAAGAATCTGGCAAGAATCTGGATGATGTCGAATTAACGGTCAACAACTAAAAATACTCTTAACGCCTTTAGTAGTCTCGTGACTGATCAGCAATCCTTCAGTTATACGTAAATCAAAGAGGAAGTTGTGAGAAGCATTCCCTTCAAGACATTTCTCACACTCTACACAGGATTGTTACAGCGTCGCCCAAAAGTCCGGACTTTAGGCACAACAGAATTTGGAGCATGAACTGAAATGAATGGATTTCTGACGGCAATTTCAACGGGCTTTACCGCCTTCACGGCAACCAACCTGGATGACATTTTGATTCTGATGTTGTTCTTTTCCCAGGTCAATGCCATCTTTCGCAAACGCCACATCGTTGCCGGACAGTATCTTGGCTTTGCCGCTCTAGTTGCAGCCAGCCTTCCCAGTTTCTTTGGTAGTTTGTTGTTGCCGCGTCCCTATATTGGCCTGTTAGGATTGGTTCCCATTGCAATCGGCCTCAGCCGCTTAGTGAATTCCGCTGAAGAAAATGATGCTGAACCAGACGAAACACCAGCGCAGCCTTCTTGGTTTAGCAGCTTCATCTCACCCCAAGCGTATAGTGTGGCAGCGGTAACCTTTGCTAATGGCGGTGATAACATTGGAATCTACATGCCGCTGTTTGCAAGCTGCAATTGGCAAAATCTAGCAATCATTCTCGCTGTGTTTTTCTCACTGGTGGGTGTGTGGTGTTTTGCCGCCTACAGATTGACTCAAGTTCCTGCGATCGCAGACAATCTCACTCGTTACGGCAATTATCTGGTGCCCTTTGTACTCATTAGTTTGGGCACGTTAATTCTCGTTGATAGCCGCACTTTAGAAAATCCCGGATTGGCAGTACTGACGCTCGTAATCAGTGGTCTTTACCTGTTGAAGCTAGTAACAACGATTAGTCAAACGCTACAAGCCCAAACACCAGTTTTCAAAGTTCTGAAGTAGACAAGCGGTATGGGGTTCCCTAACGATGTTTCCTTCGCTCATATCTCACTTAAGTTTGAAGCTTATTTCCAACTTTTGCCTCACATTTTTAGTTGGAATGTCCAGTAATCTCAAAACAAGGAGTATTCCATGAAATTTCTCAAAATTGCTCTCGTCGCGATTGTGCTTCTGGTCAACCTGATTATTGCCCCTCCCTCTTGGGCAGGTAAGGACTTCACGAAAGGAACGGATTACGCAGAAGTCACGCAAGCCATCAATCAATTAGTGCAAGCTAAGGACAATCCAGAACAAGCGGGTTACACGCCCGAAGCTTATCAGCAAAGGCTCAGCCAGTTGCAACAGCAGAAATACGTGATCGAAACGGCTCGAAAGCGGGCGCAGTGCCATAACGAAACCACCGGGACACTGGCTGTGTATGCCAACAAGCCAAAGAAATCTCCGACACAACTCTACTACCTGGCGGCGGGTGAGGAAACGGATGATGATTGGGATTGCGATGGATATTATCTACCTGCGGGAACTCAGGTTGTGCTCGGCCCCACTGCGGAAGCACAAGCGTTGACGGAACCCCTTGCCGTCAAGTTTGTAGACGGAACTCAGTCGATTGTCAGAACAAATCCTGCGACGGGTGCAATTGAATTGAATGTGGCTCCTGCTCATGTGTTTAAAGCGGGTGAAACCAATTGGACAATTCCTAACTTGTCTCAGGCAGATGTCAATGCCCAACCTCCCAGCCCACAAATTATTGACTAGTTCTCATAGGGGGGTTGAGTCTCGCCTGAATTCGTGAAAACGACAAAGGATGGTAATCGGTAATTGGAACATTTTTCCCATTATCGATTGCCCATATTCAAGATAGATATCAGCTTCAACCAACATCCTCAAAATTAATCGAATTCCCCTCTGATTCAACCCCCCTTCTTTGTGGAATAAGAGGGTTATCGAAACGGAGGGTATCAGCCGCCTCTTCTAGTGCAAGCTATGCCTCTGCAATGTAGTATGGCTGTTTTGTGATTTGCATAGTTTGAAAGGAAAGGGAAGCGATCGCTCCCTTTCATCAATTTTTACCGAACAGTTTAATGTGATGCAATGGATGGCGACCCGCTGAGTAGAAGATAGTTTTGAAACCGACCAATGCCGCCGCCAAACTTCTTATTTACGGGCTGAATATGGGGATTGCTCATTCTCTTGAGGAGTCGGAGGAATTTCTGCTGTACTCGATACAATTTGGATCGTGAGTGTGGAAGAGCGAATCGTATCAAAGGTTACTTTGATAAAACTCGCAATTGGCACGGCTACCAGCAATCCTAAAACGCCTCCAGTTTTAACTCCAATATCCAGAGAAATTAGCATCCATACGGGATTCAATCCGGTTAGTTCGCCAACAATACGCGGGCCCAAAACATTCTCGACGATTTGATTAATCACGACTGCTATTACCAAAACTTTAACCCCTAACCAAAAGTTATTCAGTGCTAGGAGCAAGCTCACGATCACAATAGCTGTAGTGCCACCAAAGGGAATCAGACTCGCGGCTCCGATACCGAAGCCAAAGAGTTGAGCTAAAGGCACACCCAAAATCAACTGAGCTGTTGTCTGAGCAATACTGATGATTACCGCCAGAATGACTTGACCGGCAATAAACCGCTCGAAATTGTAGGGCAGGGATTGACGGATGAGCTGATCCCACTGATCCGGAAACCAGCTGAGGATGCCATTCCACAATCGTTCCCCTCTCCAAACCAGGAAGAAAGAAAACACCAGTGTCAAGAAAACATTGACGATACTGCCAATGGTATTAAAGATCAAACTGAAGACTTGACTGGTTAGAGAGCGCAGTAGACTCGTTATTCGTTCAATGATCTGACTATAAGTGCCACTCAAATCAATCGGTAACTGTTGAGCGATCGCCCAAGTTTCTAGGCTTTGCAGTTGCTGTTGACCCGACTTCAGCCAATCGGGTAGGCGAGTCAACAATTCATTGGCCTGTTGCAGAATGATTGGCACCAAGAACAGTCCTAAAGTGACTAAAATCATCAAAAATAATAGGACTACTACTCCCATCGCTATGCCTCGATTGACTCCACGTTCGTGGAGGAAGCGAATGGGGTAATCGAGCAAAAATGCAATCAGGGTAGCTGTAATTAAAATGCTGGGCAAAGGCTGTAGCATCTGAACCAACAGAAGCAGAAGCCAGCCATTGAGAAAAAGGAGCGGGAAGATTAACCCAATACTGAGCTGGCGAGGAAGCTTGCTGATGGATTCCTTCATGGGACTACGTCGATGACCTCACTAACCTGAAAATAGGGGTTATGCACTGCAAGGGTGGGAGAACCGTTTTTGGCATCTGCTCCAATCCTTTTAATCCTTATTATTCCTCTGTATGTCAGGGTTGAGTTCTGTAGAGACAAAATTGGCAACGACCGGAAAGTGATCGGAAGGCCAAAGTCCCAGCCATTGCTCAGCGTCGATGCATACATTTTGCAAACTAATGCGGCTGTCATAATAAATCGTATCAATAGCAGCGCTTGCTTTACCCGTGAAGTCGTGAAAGCTGAGTTGATGCTCTAATTCAATACCCGTCAAGGCGTCGTGCAGGGTGACACCATTGGATAAAGGAGATTTCAACATCTCCCTGGGAACCGTGCCCGGATCAGCGTTAAAGTCACCCGTGAGGAACAGATAAGACTCAGCCAACTCTGAACGCCTGATGCGATTGCGCTCCGCGCACCGGCAAAGCCGATCGCGGATCAGCTTTACCCCTAATTCTCGTGCCTGAACACTTTTGTAGTCGAGATGAGTATTTAAAAGAGTTATCGTTCTGGCTTCCCCCGCAACGGCAAATTCAGCCCAGCTAGCCATGCGCGGGATGGGATTGCCCCAAGCTGGGCTAATACTCCCTGGGATTTCCGGGGTATCGCTCAAAACAAAATCCTGCATCCTTAGGCACCTGAGCCGCTCAGTTCGGTAGAAGATAGCACAATACTCACCCGTATCGGTTCCCGTGCGATCGCTCCCAACACTCTGGTAATCCGGCAGCAACCGATGTAAGTCCAGCAACTGGTGGGCTTGTCCTTCTTGGGTGCCAATAATATCCGGTGAATAATGGGTAATCAATGCTGCCACGGCCTGTTTCCGCACCTTCCAGGCATGGTCACCGGGATCAGGCTTGTCATAGCGCAAATTGAAGCTCATTACCCTAATTTCCATGGCCTGAATCTCCAAGCTTTGCCAACACTCTCAAGCTTAGAATCCAAAATCCAATATCCAAAATCCAAAATCGAATTAGCCGCCAAATTTCAACGCCATCATCACAAATCGCAAGACAAAAATTCCAGCCAGAACCCATACGGCAACAGAGGTTTCATGGGTTTTGCCCTGAAAAGTCTTAATTAAAGGGTAAGTAATAAACCCGATCGCTAAACCTTCCGCGATCGAGTACGTCAATGGCATCATCAGGATGGTCAAAAATGAGGGAATCGACTCTGCCGGGTCATCCCAACGAATCAGCCGAACATTCCCTGCCATCAAAACACCCACAATAATCAGCGCTGGTGCCGTAGCAAAGGCAGGAACGGCAGCTAGCACGGGGATAAAAAACACCGAAAGCATGAATAAGGCCGCGACAATGACAGAGGTAAATCCCGTGCGTCCCCCCTCGGCGACTCCTGCGGCTGACTCAATATAGGTGGTGACGGGCGAAGTTCCAAGTACAGCTCCAATTGTGGTACCACAGGCATCGGCAATCAGCGTTTTACCAACACGAGGGAGTTCACCCTTTTCGTCAATATATCCCCCTTGGATACCGATTCCCGACAAGGTGCCAACCGTATCGAATAAATCCACAAACGCCAAAACAAAGACGATGGCTAGTAAATCCCACAGATTCGTTGAGCCGAGTTGACCGAGTCCGATCACAGATTGTCCCAGTAAATCCCCAGGCCACTGGGGGAAAGCGATAATTGCCTGAGGCGAGGGTGCGATGCCGAGAATCCATCCCAGTAAGGCAGTGGCTAAAATTCCCCATAGCAGCGCTCCTTTGATGCGTCGAGCAACTAATGCACAGGTAATGAGAATCCCTGTCATTGCCATCCAAGTTGGTGGTTGACTCAAGTCGCCCAAAGCGGTTTTCGTCGCTGGATTAGCAACAATTAGACCCGCACCTCCCGTCTTGGGATCGCCAGATAAGGCGATGTAGGCCAGAAACAAGCCAATTCCCGCAGCGGTTGCTTGTTTGAGGCATTCTGGAACCGCATTGACAACGTAGGTGCGAACATTGGATACCGTTAGAGCAATGGTCAAGAGTCCCTCCAGTAACACCGCCGTCAGGGCAACGCGCCAACTAATTCCCAGTCCCTTGACGATGGAGAAGGCAAAAAAGGCATTCAGTCCCATTCCAGGAGCCATAGCAAAGGGGTAATTAGACACCACGCCCATTAGTAGGGATGCGATCGCCGCCGATATGGCCGTAGCAATGACCAGTTCCCCGAACAAATCCTGTGGCTGTTGCAAAAAAATGGCATTCGACAAAATGCTCGGATTAACTGCCAAAATATATGCCATCGTCATAAAGGTGGTAATACCTGCCAAGACTTCTGTGCGGATCGTTGTCCGGTATTCTTGAAATTTGAAGAACCGGGCGATCGCACCTTGCCACCCAGTAGGGGGTGGTTGACCAGACGGATCGGGACTCGAATTGGCTTCGCGATGACTCAACTGATTGATTTCACTATTACTCATGGCTGTAGCCCAACACACTCTAAACCTAAGATTAAGGTCTCAGGAAGAAACGTTTGGAATGAGGCGACACATTTCCTTCAACAGCTTTGAGCTAAAAAGCAGGGTTTTATGACTTGGTCTAAAAAGCTATCCAACTCGTCTATCCCTTGGTTTGGCCTCGGCATGAGCGCTATCTTTATCTGCTCAGTTGCCCTGCGCTTTTGGGGACTGGGTCGATTTAATACTCTGGTGTTTGATGAGGTTTATTACGCTAAGTTTGCTAACAACTACTTGACAGGGACGCATTTCTTTAATGCTCATCCCCCCTTGAGCCAGTACATTATCGCCATTGGCATGTGGATTGGCACTCACCTTCCCATCGGGCAAGATAACCTCAACAGTTTGACGGGTTCCCTACGTACCTCTTGGAGTTACCGTTGGCTGAATGCCTTAACCGGTTCCTTTATTCCCTTAGTGGTGGGGGCACTGGCTTATGCACTCAATCGACGTAAGAGTTTTGCTTTGATTGCCGCGCTATTTGCAGCCACCGACGGCCTGTTCCTGGTTGAGTCTCGCTACGCCCTGAACAACGTCTATTTAGTCATCCTGGGGTTATTGGGTCAGTTGTTTTTTCTCAAAGCCTTGGCACAAAAACAGCGACGTTGGCTCAATCTTGCCCTATCGGGTGTGTTTTTTGGGGCATCAGCTTGCATCAAGTGGAACGGATTATGGTTCCTGATGGGCGTTTATATGATTTGGGCGGCGGCTTGGGTGATGCAGTGGATGCGGTGGCTGTTAAAACGAGCCAGGGAACGATCTAAAAAGTTTCTCCCCCCCCACGCTGGCTTTCGGGAAGACACAGAAGTATCGCCTTTACAGGATTCAGAAGGAGTGAGAACTCCCCTGCAAAACCTCACCCAGTTAAAGCTTGTCCAGTTTGTCTGGAATTTGGCAATCATTCCCGTTTTGACTTACAGCCTGTTGTGGATTCCGCATCTACAAATGAATCCAGAGCCTGGGTTCTGGCAAGCGCAGCATGATATTTTGACCTTTCACGAAAAAATTGGGGATGGCCCCAAAGTTCATCCTTACTGTTCTCGATGGTTCAGTTGGCTGTTGATGTGGCGTCCAGTGGCCTACTTTTATCAAACCGCTCGTAACCCGATCGAGCAAGTCCCCGCCTATCCCCCCTTACCGGCGGGAACTGGGAAATATGTTTATGATGTTCACGCGATTGGCAATCCTTTTTTGTGGTGGCTCTCAACGGCGGCCATCTTATGGCTGTTGTGCCGTTTGGCTCAACGCTTTATCGCAGGAGACGGGTGGAAATTTTCTCTAACGTCCTCCACCTGGATTGCACTCTTCCTGGTTCTGGGTTGGCTGGCCAATTTATTGCCTTGGGTGAAAGTGACGCGCTGCACATTTCTCTACCATTACATGGGAGCCTCAGTTTTTTCCGGCTTAGCACTGGCTTGGTTGGTGGATCGCTGGCTACGCAGTGACCAAACTCAGTATAAAAGTGCAAGCCTAACGATTCTGTGTGTCGTTGTTGCGGCGTTTGTTTTCTGGTTACCTATCTATTTGGGTCTTCCTCTACCGATGCCCAATTATCAACTCCGGATGTGGTTCCGCTCCTGGATTTAACCTTCTTTCGTCAGAATTCCCCTTCCTCAAACGCAGCGAAGCGAAGTTAGGGCGGGGATGAATGGCGGTCAGGATGGTTTTTGTTGACCGTTAATATATTGTTTCACAATTTCTAGCGGTG